>JAHJIQ010000016.1 GCA_018823285.1 Pseudomonadota bacterium | reverse complement strand
CCCCGATCAGGCCGGTGGTTATGCCCTGGTCTGCGGCCCTCCCTTGATGATCCGCGCCGTTCTCCCCGAACTGAGCGGCATGGGTTATCCGGACGACAGAATTATCACCACTCTTGAGCGGTATATGAAATGCGGGGTCGGGATCTGCCGTCACTGCCATATGGGGTCGCAACTGGTCTGCAAAGACGGCCCGGTCTACTCTCTTGCCCGACTCAAGGAGTTGAACCTGGCGGAATCCGCCCTATGACTCTAGCCCCGCACTCCTGGAAAATTACCCTGTTGCCCGCCGGCATTACCGTGGACGCTGCGGGGACCGAATCCATTCTGAAAGCGGCCAGAAGCGCAGGTATTCATATCAACGCCTCCTGCGGCGGCAGCGGAGTCTGCGGAAAATGCCGGGTCAGGCTGGTCCAGGGGACGGTAGCCGGAGGCACCAGTGAAAAGCTGACTCGCACCGAATACGATACCGGCCTCCGTCACGCCTGCACTTCCATCCCGACTTCCGATATCACCATCGAAATCCCCAAAGAGTCCGGCAGTCTTGCCGGAGGCCTTACCACAGCGGTATCCGAGCGCAACAAGGCCAGTCTTCATAAATTCGACATCGAAGAACTTCGGCGGGAAGGGATTTTCCAGCCACCGGTGGAAAAGCTTTTCCTCGAACTGCCCCGTCCTTCCGCTGTCGACAACATGGCGGACGCCAAGAGGGTGATCCAGGGACTCAGCAACCAATACGATGAACGGGCCATGGTCATCAGCTTATCGGTGCTCCGAAAACTGGGAAGAGTGATCCGGGAAGAGGATTTCAGGGTAACCGTTACGCTGGCGCGCCCGGTCAGGGCCGGCAGGGGCAAGAATTTCATGGTCAACATTCAGTCCGGCAACTGGACCCGGCGCAGCTTCGGCCTCGTCTTTGATATCGGCACGACAACCATCTACGGTCAGTTGATTGACCTCACCAGCGGCAAGATTCTTGCCGGGGAAGGGGCATACAACAGCCAGATCAGTTTCGGCGAGGACGTGATCACCCGGATCATCTATGCCGAGAACGAACAGGGCTTACAGGAGATTTCCGCCCGGGCGGTCGAGACCGTGAACGAAATTATCAGGAACCTGCTGACCAAGGCTACCGTGGACCGGGATGAAATCACCTCCGTGACCCTCGCCGGAAACACCACCATGACCCATCTCTTCCTGGGGATAGAACCCCACTCCATCCGTCGAGCACCCTATGTTCCGGTCTCCACGTTTTTCCCGCCGATGCGGGCCGGAGACATCGGCATAGATCTCCCCCAGCATTGTGTAGCCTTGTTTTTCCCGGCTATTTCCAGCTATGTCGGCGGAGACATTGTGGCCGGAGTGATGGGCTCCGGGCTTTACCGGACCGACAAACTGACCCTGTACATCGATATCGGCACCAACGCCGAAATCGTCATCGGCAACCGGGAGTGGCTGGTTTGCGCCGCCTGTTCTGCGGGTCCGGCCTTTGAAGGCGGTGGCATCACCCACGGAATGCGGGCTGCCGAGGGCGCCATCAAGGACTTCAGTATTGATCAGGAAACCCTGGAACCGATGAACATCACCATCGGCAACAAGCCACCGATCGGCATCTGCGGTTCAGGGCTCTTGATCATCGTTGCCAGCCTGTTACTGGCCGGGGTGATCGACCGGCAGGGCAAATTTTCCCGTCGGCATCAATCCCCACGAATCAGAGAGGGAAGGAGCGGATATGAATATGTTCTGTCATGGCAGGATGAAAACACCTGCGGGCACGATATCACCATCAATGAGGTCGATATCGAAAACCTCATTCGTGCCAAAGCAGCGATCTACGCCGGGGTCAAAACTCTGGTGGAGGAAGTGGGGTTGCAGATCATTGATCTCGAGCAGATCATCCTGGCCGGAGCCTTCGGCAGTTTTATCGACCTTGACGCCTCCATGACCATCGGCCTTCTGCCTGAAGTGGACCCCGGAAAAGTCTTGTACGTCGGCAACGGCTCCCTGATGGGGGGGAGAATGAGTGAGCTCAGCAACCATATCCGCCGGGATGTGGTTGAGGTGGTCAACAGAATGACCAGTTTTGAACTTTCAGAAGTAAACAGTTTTCACAATCAGTACATGGCCTCACTTTTCATGCCGCATACCGACCTGGCACTTTTCCCGGCAACGGCAGTCAAACTCGAGAAAAAATCCAACCCATAACAGATTATCCCTGCAGGGCAATAGAATGCTCCAGGGAAACACACATTGCCCGAACCGGGCAGACATTGACACAAAGTCCGCAGCCGCTGCACTTATTGGGATCAAACAACACCCCCATGTCCGGTCTGCTGATGTACAGTGCCCCGGTGGGACATATTCCGGTGCATGCTCCGCACTGGAAGCATTTGTCGTCATCACGCCGGATCCCCGCAGCGACCCGTTCAACTGCAACGCCACTGTTTTTCAGGTACCCGATCCCTTCATCGACTTTTGCTTTATGCCCCATCAGTTCAAGGACCATCACCCCCTCCTGCTGCAGGTTGATATCGGCCTTGAGGATATTGAAATCCACGCCAAACTGCTTGACCAGCTTACAGATCAGAGGCTGATCGATGGTTTCTTTTGGAAACCTGAGAACAAACATACGATTATACATGCTTCTTTCCCCTCAACCTTGCCTGCTCGGAAAAAGGCATAAACAGCTATGCCGACCGGCATCAAGTACACGAAATTAACCGGCACTGTCCATCCGCCCCGGAGCTTTACCGAGACCGACCGACATTGCTTCAAGATGATCCAGCAGGGCATCTATCGGCTGGTCAGTATAAATTTTGATCAGAATATCATCAGGGAGTTCATCAGGTGTTGCAAATCGTTCTTTCTGGGCCTGATAGATTTCCCATCTTCCATCCGAGACCGCCTCCTGATCCCTGCTTCTTTTTACAAGACGCTCCTTTACCACATCTTCCGGACAAATGCAGTAAACAAAACATATCCTTGTGCCATGATCTGCGGCCAGCATCCTGACCCGATCACGCTCACTTTTCTGTTGATAAGACGCATCAAGAATCACACTGTTCCCGGCAGCAATCTCATTTCTTGCCCGATCCAGCAATTCGTTATAGGTCCTCAGGGTAAAATCGCGCGAGTAAATACCCTGTCCCGGTGCCTCCACTTCTCTCGTCGTGGGAGGAAGTCCGGCCAGCTCTTTTCTGAGCCGGTCGGAATTATAATGGGCAAGGTGGTGTCTTTTCGCCCAGGCTTCGGCGAGAGTGCTTTTCCCTGTCGCAATCATCCCGAAAAACACCCATATATCAGGGGGTCTCTGCATAGCTCATTGCCAGTTCAAAATATCGGGCTGCCTGTACAAGTCCACCGCGCCTTGTCTCCTCGTTCACATCCGGATCATGAGCTGTCAATAAACCGATCTTTCCCCGCACACAGGCCCGGTAACATTTATAAAAATTCAACACTGCCCACAACCCCGGATCCGCCGCTTTTTCAGCGAACTTCATCACAAACCTTTCAGATAATTCATCCAGACCATGGTAATCAAGATCCATGGCCAGAAAGGCAATGTCACTTGCCACATCACAGCAGCGAAGCCGCCGGCTGAATTCAATACAGTCAAATATATATATTTTATCGGCCAGACAGATGTTGGCAGAGTAGAGATCCCCGTGGCAATCCCTGATCCATCCCTCCCTGATTCGTGTGGCAAAAACATTTTTTCTGGTCAGAAAATCAAGGGCATACAAGCGAATCTTTCCATACTCCTCCTCGCTGAGGGAAGGACAGCCGACAAAGGGCTCAGATTGAGTAAAATTTTCCAGAATATTTGCCTGCACCACATCGACACTGCCAAATCCATCAATCTCAGTCCCCCGGGCGGCATGTTGATAGAAGGGGATCAGGGTCTCAACAAGGGCATCGACCAGTTCCGCAGTAAAAAGACCGGCACCAATAACCCGCTCCATCATCCTCTCATCGGGCATCCGCACCATTTTTACGGCATATTCAACCGGCACTCCCTTATCGCCGCCCATGAAATAACACCCTGCCAGCTCTTTGATCTCCACCACTTCGAGATAGATATCCGGGCACAGTCGGCGGTTCAAAACCACTTCTTCGGTACAGTAATGCTTTCGTTTGGCAAGAGTGCTGAAATCAAGGAATCCAAAATCAACCGGTTTTTTAATCTTGTAGACATACTCACCGGCGAGCAGCACGTATGAAATGTGGGTCTGTACCAGCTTGATATCGCCGGTATCGTGTTGGTAGGCCTCAGCCTTCAGGAGGGAGTTTATAAATGTATACAATATGTTCCGGCAAAGGTGTTCAATATTTAGTGATCGGGTCTCTCAGATGGCATATCCAAACTCGTTTTTAAATCGCTCAAAGATGCGCTCGGCGGCGACACCATGATTCTGGGTCCCATGCTGCTCGATCTTGATGGCGCCCATCAAAGAGGCCAGCCGACCGGTCGTTTCCCAGTCCAGATCGTTCATCAACCCATAAAGAAGACCGGCCCGATAAGCATCGCCGCAGCCGGTAGGATCTTCCATCTGTGACACCCTGGCCGTCGGAATTGAAAACTGCTTGCTGCCAACCCGGATCATTGACCCTTTTCCGCCCCTGGTGATAATGAGAGCCTTCACCCGCTCGGCAATCCCGCTTTCATTGAGCCCGGTACGATCCTGGACCAGCTGCCACTCATAATCGTTCACAGTCAGCCAGGTTGCCTGATCCATAAAACGCAGGAGATCATCCCCGTCAAACATCGGCAACCCCTGACCGGGATCAAAAATAAAGGGAATCCCTGCTTCAGCAAACTCTTCGGCGTGCCGGATCATGCCATCCTTGCCATCCGGAGAGACAATCCCGAGTGAGACATCCAGGGCCTGGGAGACCTTGTTCTCATGCGCGAAATTCATCGCACCGGGATGAAACGCGGTGATCTGGTTGTCATCCATATCCGTAGTGACAAAGGCCTGGGCGGTAAAGGTGTTGGCAATCTGCGTGACATGATCCCGCCTGACCCCGCACTTGTCCATCCATGCTGCATAAGGCCCGAAATCCTCCCCGACCGTCCCCATGGGCAGGGCGTTCCCACCAAGAAGGTTCAGGTTGAAGGCAATATTCCCGGCACATCCGCCGAATTCCCGCCGCATCTCCGGCACCAGAAAGCTGACATTTAAAATATGTACCTTGTCGGGCAGAATATGGTTTTTGAAACGGTCATGGAAAACCATGATATTGTCAAAAGCAAATGACCCACAGATAAGCGCTTGCATAAAAACCGGTCCCTCTTTTATTTCACATCCATACTGGGGGGGTTAGTCGTTGAACCCCAGCTCGTTAATAAGTTTGCTGATGATGACCCGGGCAGCATTATCGAGTCCGGAGATTTCAAACCCGGTAGCGAAAAAATCAGGGTTGATGTCCTTATCGGCCCATAGGCTCCGCCCGGTGAAATGCAGGTCTTGGTCGGTAAAATATTCTTCCGGCAACTGCATCTTCAACTTGTACTCCTTGCCGGTCTTGATCGGGTCCTTGCTTACCAGCTTGATCCCTTTGGTCGTAATGTCCACCAGATGGCCAAGGATCTCGCCACTCTCATCGTAGACATCAAGATAAAAGATCAGGTGCCGCCTTTTTAAACGCCGGGTATCATCATCCATAACTGCCTCCACATTCCAGGTTAATGTATTCACTCTCTTCGCAGCATATCATACCCGGCAGCTTTCGGGCTCAGCGATCAGCAGCTTGTATACATTTCACCATGAAATGGATGACTTCATCAATAGTCATTTTGGAAGAATCAACAATCACTGCATCTTCGGCAGGTTTTAACGGAGAAAGCGACCGGGCGCTATCGGCCTCATCCCTCTGCACAATCTGCTCAAGAATTTGCCCTTCATCAAATACCTGGCCCTTTTCCTGCAGCTGGAGGACCCTCCTCCGAGCTCTTTCCTGAGGCGAGGCATCGAGAAAGAATTTCCAGCGCGCATCGGGGAAAACCACTGTTCCCATGTCCCGCCCTTCAGTAACAACCTCACCTTTCCCGCCGATCTCGCGCTGCAGGGCGGTGAGTTTTTCCCGAACGGGCCGGAGTGCTGAAATTCTTGATGCGATCATCGACATTTCCGGCGTCCTGATCATTCCTGAAACATCCTCTTGATCGAGCAGGACACTCGTGCCGCCGGCAACTGCCTGAAGTTTCAGATCCAGCTCATCAAGGAGTGACTCGAGCGCTCCCTCATCTTCCGGGTCTATCCCACTGTTGTGGACTTTCAAACCGACAGCCCGGTACATGGCTCCGGTGTCAAGATAGGCAAATCCCAGTTTTGCGGCAAGCAGACTGCTGATCGTACTTTTCCCGGCCCCGGAAGGGCCGTCGATGGTTACAATCCGGCTTCCAGCCACAGCCTCAGACCCCTTTAAGTTCAGCCAGAACTGCAGCAAGAGAACGAACCAGACGCTGGTTTTCCGCCGCTAAGCCCACCGTAATCCGGATAAAATCGGGATAGCCGTAGGCAGCCATAGGGCGGATGATGACTCCCCGACGAAGCATGGCATCATAGAGCTTCCGGCCGTCGCACCCCACATCCACCAGAAAGAAATTGGTATTGGTTTCAAAGACCCGGCAACCGAGTGCCGAAATCTCCCTGGTCAACCAGGCGATTCCATCCCCGGTCATGGTCATGGTGTTGCGGTAATGCTCGTCATCATCCAGGGCCGCCAGGGCGCCAATCTGGGCCGGAAGGTTCACATTGAATGGCTGTCTCACCCTGTGCAGATACCCGGCTATCTCACTATTCATCAGACCGAAACCTATCCTGAGCCCGGCAAGCCCGTAAGCCTTGGAAAAAGTCCTCAACCCGACTACCGCTTTCGTGCCATTGAGATATTTGCGAACATCGATTTTTTTTTCTGCGTCGACAAAATCCACATACGCCTCGTCAAGCGCCACGACCACCCCCTCGGGTACCCGCGAAAGAAATGCCTCGAACTCTGCCGCGGAAAAGGCGACTCCGGTCGGGTTGTTCGGGTTGTCGAGAAAAATGAGCCGGGTCCGTTCATTGATTTCGTCGGCAATTCGCTCCAGGTCATGTGCCACTCCAAGGGACCAGCCTGTTCCGGGCGCGGACTTTTCGACCTCTCCAACACTCTTAAGAGGCACCACCCTGTTGACCCCGCCCCGGGCCTGAACCATTTTCTGATAGACAAGAAAAGTCGGCAGGCTCGTGATCACCTCATTTCCCGGCTCCATGAAGGTTGCCACCAGAAGTTCGATCACTTCATTGGAACCGTTGCCGAAAACGATCTGTTCGGGAAGAACACCAAGCTTCTCGGCCAGCCCGGCGGCAAGATAATAATTGCTGCCATCGGGATAGCGATGCAGTTTGCCGAGTGCTGCAGAAATCGCGGCAACTGCCTTTGGTGACGGACCGAGTGCGTTTTCGTTCGATGCCAGCTTTATCGACCCGCTGACCCCGTATTCCCGTTCAAGTTCCTCAATGGGTTTTCCAGGTGGATACGGGACAAGGGTTTCGATATTCTCAGGAACTTTAATTTTCATCATGCCACCCGGCCCGGCAAAATCGGGCTCCGCTCACTGATCTGAAAAGTAGTTGTCTTGATTTAAATACCGGTCGCTTTCCTGCCTGCGATACCAAGATCCTGTTCAAGCCTGAAGGCAGCCTGCAAAATCTTTTCCTCGGCAAAATGCGGGCCCTGAATCTGGATCCCGATGGGCAAGCCACCTCTGCTGAAACCGCAGGGCAGAGACATGCAGGGAACCCCTGCCAGATTGGAGGGAATTGTCAGTACATCGGAAAGATACATGCTCAATGGATCATTGATCTTTTCGCCGATCCGCCATGCCGGAGTGGGTGCCACCGGTGAAACAAGAATATCGCACTGGCCGAATGCCCTGCGGAAATCCTCAACGATCAGGGTCCTGACCTGCAATGCCTTACGATAATAGGCATCGTAGTAACCGGCCGAAAGCGCATAGGTGCCGATCATGATCCGCCTCTTCACCTCACCGCCGAACCCCTCGGACCGGGTCCTGCGATACATCTCCAGTAAAGATCCGGAATCGGCTGCCCGATGACCGAACCTGACCCCGTCATATCGTGCCAGATTCGAGCTTGCCTCGGCAGGGGCAATGACATAATAGGCGGCAACCCCATATTCCGTATGGGGCAGGGAAACGTCAACAATCTCCGCCCCGGCTTCGGCAAGAAGCCGGATCCCCTCCCGAACCGCCCGGTCAACCTCAGGATCAAGCCCCTCGACAAAATATTCCCTGGGGACACCAACCTTCATCCCGACAACACCTTTGTTGAGCGAATTGCCATAATCGGGCACCGGGGTGTTCACCGAAGTGGAATCCCGCTCATCGTAGCCACTCATGACCTGCAGCATGAGAGCGCAGTCCCGAACATCTTTCGCGAAAGGCCCCAGCTGATCAAGTGACGAGGCATAGGCGATCAGGCCATATCGCGAGATCCTGCCGTAAGTCGGTTTCAGGCCGACAACCCCGCAATGAGATGCAGGCTGCCGAATCGATCCACCCGTATCCGAACCAATCGAAGCAATACATTCATCAGCGGCAACTGCGGCGGCGGATCCACCACTTGAACCTCCGCAGATATGCTCAAGACTCCAGGGGTTGCGGGGGGTCCCGAAGGCGCAGGTCTCGTTTGAAGAGCCCATCGCAAACTCATCCATGCTTGCTTTGCCGAGGATAACCGCGCCTGCATTTTTTAGACGGGTGACCACGGTCGCATCATAAGGAGGAATGAAACCATCAAGTATTTTCGAACCACAGGTTGTCCGAAGACCTTCGGTACACACAATATCCTTCAAGGCGAGCGGAATACCGCAAAGCGCTCCGTTCTCGCCGGCTGAGATAGCCTGGTCTGCCTCTTCAGCCCCTCGCAACGCATTTTCCCGGTCCAGGGTTATATACGACCCAACCTTCCCTTCAATCTGGTCAATCCTTTTCAGAACGGACAAGGTGATGTCAGTGGAAGAAAATTCTCCTGCGGCGAGGCCTTTCTTCAGTTCGTGAATCGTCTGGGAATATAGTTTCATTTTTCTGTGAATTATCTCGGATTGGTTGCCGGACAAAAAATAACGGATCCTTTACAAAGAGATCCGCTTCCTGAATTAAAATGTACTTTTACAAAAAGATCTAAATCACCTTCGGCACAACAAAAGACTCGCCGTTCCGGGCCGGACCATTTGCCAACGCCTTTTCCTGGGTCAGCGAATCTTTCAGGACATCTTCCCGGAAAGCATTGGTGATAGATATGGCGTGGGTTGTGGGTTCAACCCTGCCCGTGTCAAGTTCATTCAACTTGTCAACATAGGCCAGGATGCGATCAAGCTGACCTGCCATCTCAATGGTCTCTTCAGGGCTCAATTCAAGCCGGGCCAGTTTTGAAACATATTCCACTTCTTCAGCTGTTATCTTCATGCCGAGAACAATTAACGCAAATAACTAGTCAAGTCAAACAATCTTTGGCTGGAGAAAGGCCGGGGACACGGGGCCGAACGTCATTGCCGGGCTCCGAATGAGGACGTGCGAAAAACATTAAGTGACAGGGAGATCCTTCAGTAGAACTTCGCTGAAAATCTTCACGATATCAGGATCAAACTGAGTACCAGAACATTTTTTCAGCTCCATGATCCCTTCATCCCGATTCATATTGGTTTTGTAGCTTCGTTTGGAGGTCATCGCATCGTAACTGTCGGCAACAGTGATAATCCGGGTCAGGAGATTGATCTCTTCCCCCACCAGCCCGTCAGGATAACCCCTCCCGTCAAGCCTTTCATGGTGGTGCCTGACAATATCCCCCTCTTCGCTCAGGAAACCAAGCGGTTTAATGATGTTTTCCCCGATTTCCGGGTGTTTTTTTACCGTGAGCCATTCCTCGTCGGTCAGCGGTCCGGGCTTGCCGATACAGCTGTTATCAATCACCAGTTTGCCGATGTCATGCACTCTGCAAGCCCTCTGCAATACAATGAGCTCATCATCCGGGATTCGCAATGCCAGACCGATTCGCTTGGAATATTCGGTCACCCGGGTTGTGTGGCCGGCGGTATACCAGTCTTTTTCCTCCAGCGCCACTTGTAAGGTGGCGAGGGCGCTTACGGCGGAAATCTCAAGATTATTGCTGTATTCCTCAAGGAGGTCGTTCTTCTCGGCCAGTTCCCTGGTCTTCTCCCTGACTTCTTTCTCCAGATTCGCCTTGTAGACCCTTTCCTGCTGGACATACATCCTCTTCTCGATCGCTCGCTGGATCTTGACATTGAAGAGATCAAGATCTTCTATGGGCTTTGAAATAAAATCATACGCCCCGAGATTGATTGCCTTTACCGCATACTCCATACTGCCGGCGCCGGTCAGAAAGAGAACCGGGATCCCGTACCCTTTCTCATTGATCGCCGACATTGTCTGAAACCCGTCCATTCCGGGCATATTGATATCCAGAATAATGACATCAAAATCACTGGTCAGCGCTGCCAGGGCCTCCTCGCCGCTGGGCCTGGAAACTACCGAGTAACCAAACATTTCAAGGATCTTGACGACCGCCTCACGAACCAGGCTGTCATCATCTGCAATCAGTATCTTGGTTTCTCTGTCCATTTATGATGTCTTCTTCGAAACGGTGTTCAGGGATTGTAATGGTTTTGGGCAACGATTCTGCCCCCTGGAAAAGTATATCTAAAATAATTTCCCGATTACAAACCTTTTTATTAAAACGAGATATTGGAATCAAGCTGGTCAGACTGGAATGGCAACTCAAGCGGGTTTAAAAATCCCAGAAAGAGGAAAATTCCCTGCGTAAAATTTCAAGTGCTCCATCAGGCAAACGGCCGTTCCCAAAATGTGCCCCCCCCAGAACATCGACCCTGTTCCGAATTCCCTCCAGGAACTCAGTCCCGGAAAGCTCACCGAGTGAGGCAAGGACGCCATCCCGCAACCCTTTGAGATTGTAACCACCTTCAAGAGTCAGCAGCAATCGACCTCCACACAGTTCATCGGCAAGAGTCCTGACCACCCTGGTCATGTATCCGAATCCGGCGTCACTGACCGCCATCGTCCCCAGAGGGTCCTCAACATAAATATCATATCCGGCCGAGACCAGAATCATCTCTGGCTTATACTGCCTGGCGATCGGGGTCAGCACGTCATTGAAGATTGCCGCATAGGAACTGTCGCTCTGCCCACCGGATAAAGGCACATTGACATTGAAGCCGCGCCCCTTGCCCGAGCCGATTTCCTGCAGGGCCCCGGTGCCCGGATAATAGGGAAACATGTGAGTGGAAAAATACAGGACCTGATCTGTATCATAGAACGAATGCTGGGTCCCGTTTCCATGGTGCAGGTCCCAGTCGATGATCAGCACCCGTTCCAGACCAAGATCATGGATCGCGCTGGCGGCTCCGACCGCCACATTATTGAAAAGACAAAAACCCTTCGCCCGGTCTGCTTCGGCATGGTGACCGGGCGGTCTGACCAGAGCAAAAACAGCATCGGCTTCTCCCGCTGAAAGCATCCGGCAACCCTGGACAACTGCCCCGGCGGCAAGCCTCGCGGCGTCATAGGATCCCGCAGAGGTGCCGGTATCGGGGTCAAGACTCTCAAATGGCCGCCCAGCCGTTGCCGCAACTCTGGCAATATGATCCGGAGTATGAATCAGGGCCAGCGTCTCTTCGGAGGCCATCTCGAGTTCCGGAAAGACAAAACCCTCTCCCGTGATTCGCTGATCAAGCCCCCTGTAGATTGCCTCAAGACGATCGGGCGACTCAACATGGTTAAAACCTGGGTCATGCTCCAGAAATCTCTGATCCCTCATGATTGCCGTCGTAGACATTTCTTTCTCCGTACTGTTCATACTTGATTTTACCCTTATAAAAGTTACCGCACAACCTTTCTGCGAAACGTGCGGGGCCGTTGACGATCATTGCCGGCTGCGCGAGCGACATTATTTGCATTAATAGATTATATAAGTTATTTTTGCGGATTATCCTGCGCCGGATTTCTAATACAAGCCAGAGAACGTAATCGGATGCCCACTGAAAATCCACTCTCAAAACCTGCAGTTGAGCATCAGGAGACAAAATCTCTTTCCAGTTCCGATTTCGTTAAAAGATATGTCGGGATCATTTCCATTGTCAGCTTTGTTCTGATCATCACCATTTTCGGCGGATTTCAGGCGAGAACCCAGAAACTTCTCAAAGACCGGCTTCTCCATGAGGCGCGGGCATTCTTTCAGGAAATTGTTCAGACCCGTCACTGGATCATCAAGGAAAACGGGGTTTATGTCAAGAAAAGCCCCGGCATGTGGATCAATCCGAGCCTGGCCGATATCAAGGGATTGAAAACCTCCATAACCGACAGCGACGGCAACACCTATCTGCTGCGCAGTCACGCCGCAATCACCCGGAAGATATCCCAGCTCGGGCAGGAGGAACGGCTCTTTGAAATCAATATCACCAGCTTAAATCCATTGAGCCAGCTGAATACGCCCGACAGCTTTGAAAAAACCGCCCTCACCATTTTTGAAAGAGGACCCGCCGAATTCTACAGATTTGAGAAAACCCCCAGCGGGCAGATGTTTAGATACATGGCCCCTCTCCATACCGAACAATCCTGTATAGACTGTCATGTCGGCTACGAGGTCGGAGATATCCGTGGCGGCATCAGCATCTCGATCCCGGCAGAAAACCTCAAACACGAAATAACCGAAACCCTGATCTATACCGTCGTTTCCGCCATTGCCCTGCTCACCCTTTTACTCTCGGTCATTATCTACATCGCCCAGCGGTTCATCAGGGACCTGAAGAAGTCCGAAGAAAAACTCTACCAGCTCGCAACAACCGATTCCCTGACCGGCCTCCTGAACAGAGGCGAAGGTATCAGGCGATTCCAGCAGGAAATCTCCAGATCACTCCGCAGGCATCAGGCGCTTTCGATATTGCTCCTCGATATCGACTATTTTAAAAAAATTAATGACAACTTCGGCCACCAGGTCGGAGATGTTGTGATCCAGCAGGTGTCGGACATCCTTGTCTCCATCCTGCGGAATTATGATATTGTCTGCCGCTACGGAGGGGAAGAGTTTCTGGTGGTCCTGCCGACTACTGATCTGCAGAAAGCGGTGGAAACAGCAGAGCGAATCCGTAAAATGATCGAAGCGATGGAGATGACAGAGGATGAACATGGTGCGATCTTCCGGCTGACTGTCAGCCTCGGCGTTTCAGCGTTGAAATCCGGGGATTCGCTTGACGGCCTCATCTACAGAGCCGACAACGCCCTCTATATCGCCAAACAGGAGGGAAGAAACCAGGTCCACTACATCGAGTAAGCCCCGCTCATGTGCCCCGCGAATCGGTACACCCCTTGTTCGGTCACCAGGGCATCAAGCGGTTGATCATGGATTTCAAGCGGAAGCTTTTCCACAATCTGCAATTCAAAACCGAGTCCGACACGTAGCGCCCGGCAGTCATCCGCCGCCAGAAACCGGTCATAAAACCCGCCGCCATAACCAAGGCGACCGCCGTTCAGGTCAAAAGCGCTGCCGGGCAAAACCACAACATCAATCTCGGCAGCAGCAACCTCGGCGGTTCTGGACGCATCGGGTTCCTGAATTGAACAGTATCCGGGTTTCAGATCTTTTTCCAGATCAGCAATCAGGCGCGGGGTCAGCGTTTTATGGAGGGGATCGGAAACCGGCAGAACAACTCTGATCCCCCTTTCCCGGGCAACCTTCATCGCCCTGAAGGTTTCGACCTCCGACCTGAAACTGGCATAGAACATCACCATCCTGCCTGGAGCAATCTCTTTGATCCGGAAAAGGTTGGCAGTCGCCGCCTCGCTCATCCGAATCACCTCTGCCTTGCTTAAACCATCCCTTGCCGTCAGCCGCTCACGTCTGTGATCTTTCATATCGGGCCACATCCCGTGACAATCGTTTGAACACCCAAAGTTATACACTTACACCCGTGTAGGGGGCACAAATAACCATCTGGATCCATTCTCAGCAGCTCACTGTGATGAGCCTCCCTGGATTTAATACAGATAATCGGCTTGTAATAGTTGACCGGCAAAGCTCAATCCATTATCACTTGATATTTGGAATTTAAAGGTAAAATGTCTTTGCCGGAATACTAACATAACAGAACACAGCGAAACAAGAGATGACAGAAACAGAGCAGAACCCCCTTTCCCGCTGGCAACGCCTCCTCTACGATAAAACCCCGATTTTTGTGGCCCCGGAAAAACCGGATTGGTTCGTTCCGGGGCCTACCGCCGACGCACTGCTTCGAAATCCTCTGGGAAATTCCGGTCATCCGCTCTCTCTGGAGCTGCTCGCTTTGCAGACCGCATGTGGTGAGACCCATCCCTATCTCGGCAGATCATCGCATTTGAGCCTGAACGGCCTGAAAGAGTGCTGGTTTCATCTGACCAACAGATGCAACCTTGCCTGCAAACACTGCCTGTTCTCGTCATCTCCAAAGCGGGAAGAGTCCATCGACCCCGACCTTTTAGCAAAAGGGATACAGGAGGCCAGAGAGATGGGCAGCCCCCTGTTTTATTTCACCGGTGGAGAGCCCTTTGTCTATCCTGGTTTTCCCGAACTGGTCAAAGAACTTCTTACTGATCCGGAGACCCATGTGGTCATCCTGACCAATGGTCTTCTCCTTGAAGAGAATATCGAACTTATCGCCCGGCTTGATACAGAAAGGCTGCATTTGCAGATCAGTCTGGACGGGCTGGCTGACCATCACGACCTTCTCAGGGGAAAGGGCACTTATAAAAGACTCATGTCTGCTCTGGAGACTCTGGCCGCCAGAGATGTCCCTGCTACCCTGTCGGTGGCCGTCAACAGAATTAACTACAAGGATCTCCCGGCCATCACTGAACTTGCCGCCGGAAAGAACATTTCCAATCTTCATTTCCTCTGGCATTTCGTAAGAGGAAATGGGTGTCCGGAACAATTCGTTGATCCGGCAAAGATTTTTCCGGAACTTGTCAAAGCCCATCAGATAGCGGAAAAAAACGCGGTCATTATCGATAACATCGAAAATATCCGCAGTCAGGTCTTCAGCTCTCCCGGAACCAGGTTTGATATGAGCAATGCGGGCTGGGAATCTCTGGCCATCGGACCAGACGGCAACATATACCCATCCCCGGCGATGGTCGGTCTCCCGGAAATTGTCTGCGGCAATCTTGCCTCCGGCCTGAAAAATGTCTGGCAGGAAAGCCCTGTTTTCAAAGCGGTCAGAAAAGCAACCGTTCTTGACTCCTCAGCTGACCGCCCTTTACGCTTTATCACCGGGGGCGATGACATCGATCACAGTTACATGCGAGGAGGAAAATTTACCGGCCATGATCCCTATCTTCCATTATATGAATCAATTGCCCTTTGGCTGATTGCCACCCGAAGCGAAAAATACCCAATCCGGAATCCAGGTGAGATCAGACTCAGGATGGGTGATGTGCGGCACGACTGCCCCGATGGAGGGCAGGACGTCTCACTCACCCACTGCAACTGTGTTATTTCGCTGGCCGGTGACCACGGGCATCATTCGGTCAGAGAATTCTATGCCAGAGCGGCCGAGACCACAAACAAGGAAATCGTCAACCCCTTTATCCCGGCCAGAAGCGGTCTGGATTTTATCCCGTCCGCATCCAGAAACAGATCGTACGGTTGCGGCAGCCCGGTTCATGACGCTCAGCCTAAACCAGGAGAAACCCTGGTGGATCTAGGAAGCGGCAGCGGCGTGGAATGCTTTCTGGCCTCGGCGGCAGTCGGCAGAGAAGGTCGGGTGTTCGGTATAGATATGACCCGGGAAATGCTTGATCTGGCCGAAAAATCGAAACTCTCAGTTATTGAAGAGCTTGGCTACGATAATCTGCAATTCACCTACGGTTTTCTTGAAGACATTCCTTTGCCGGATTGTGAAGCAGACGTGGTGATTTCGAACTGCGTGATCAACCTGAGTCCCGATAAACGGGGGACCCTCCATGAGATCTTCCGGATTCTCAAGCCGGGTGGCCGCCTGGTTGTTTCGGATATCGTAACGGATCATTCCGTACCCGTGCAGATCAAAAACAATGAACAATTCCGTGGCGAATGCCTGGGGGGCGCCCTGCAACAGATACACCTGCTGGCCATGTTGCGAGCCGCTGGTTTTCAAGCGACACAGCTCCTGAAGAGATTCCCGTATCGGATGGTTGGCGATACCCGGTTTTACTCCCTTACCTTCAGCTGCCATAAACCGGCCGCCACAAGAAAATGTGAGGTCATCTATCGCGGCCCTCTGGAAGGAGTCTGTTTGCCAGGCGGAGTTTTTCTGGCAAAAGGAGTCAAGGCGACAGTTGAGATCGAGAGCACAATCGGATTGGGGGATGAGTTCTTTGTCATTGACAGCCAGGGAAGAACTGCAAACTCTTCAGCGCAGGATTCCTGTTGCGGGCTGAGCGGAGGCGGGCTAGCATTTTCCCTACCCGCATTTTCTGAAAATCAGGATTCAACTGACAACTGCTGCGGGCAAGTCGGCAAAGGGAAATAACCTTTCAGAAAAATCTTTTCAGGCTTTCACTACCCAGGTATTGCATAAGCGGTCATGCAGGGTTCTTCTCCGTCTATCAAAAAGGGCAACCAGATATCCGATCATCAGGGTCAGGGCGACAACAATAAACTCCCCGCAATATCTGCCGAACGCCAGGCCATATCCAATCTTCGCTCCATCCCCATTCACAATCTTCAGCCTGGCAACCATTTTGCCGGGCGTTGCGCCGAATTTTCCGACAAACCAGGTAATATAAAAAACACCCAGGAGCATGTTGACAACAAGGGTAATGGCAAAAGCATTATTCAGAGTCCCTGCCACGTAATAGTCAGAGAAAAATTTTCGACTTACCCCTTCAACCATGCCGCCAATAGCCAGCATGAAGATCATATCGATAATCTTGGCCATGAATCTGCTCCCGAGTCCACCGCTGACCAGACCGGAAGAATCCCCCGGCTGAACATTCGCCTCATCCTGCAGTTCATGCTTCTTGTGGAGAAGAGCGAGCTTGCATCTCTCACAGACCAACCTTCCCTCATGATCCATCATTTTTGAAGGCTGAAAACTTTTCAGACATTCACTGCAGACTTGATCTCCGGCGGCAAGCGACATGCGTGACTCATTATATGCGAGCCAGTTGTCCATGCCCTTGCACCAGACCAGAGTCTCTGCGCCAATGGTCCCGTCTTTGACCAGCGAATCAAAAACCTGTTGATTCACAGGACCTTTTTTCTCGTCACCTACCGCGTAATACCATTTTGTCTGCTTTGCCGTGCCGTTAACTGCCTCGGCAACAAAGGTTACGGCACAAGCAGGACAGCTTACCCTCTTGCCAGCAAATCCGTCATCGAGCTTCCCCTTCCTGCCGCACTCGGGACATCTGACTATCATCTTTTTCTCCTGTAATATTCGCCGGTCCCACCGACAAACGATTAGTCCCGAAGATTCCCCCCAGAACCTTCAGTGCACCTGAACATGAGCTCCGTTCGGCATGATGCCTTCCATGCCGTTCAGGATGCTCAACCCGACAGCTTTCATCGGACGAGATATTATGTTTTTTTATGTTTACCAAGGATATAAAGGGGTTAACATAGCAGAATTTAAATCACTTGCATATTTATTTTCATGACGGCAAGACTTGTGCTTGTTTTTCCCTTCACGGGGTTCTGCACTGAATGAGTCCCCCCCGACAACTCACTGTCGTTGATCGACAGCAACCGCACCCGGAGGATTACATGCCTGAACTTCCAGAAGTAGAAGTGGTCTGCCGGGGCCTGGCCCCTCTCCTTACCGGACATACAATCCGGAAAATCAGCTACAGCGATTCAAGATTGCGTCTGCCCTACCCTTTGGGGATAGCATCCGAACTGATTACCGGGAGTCCTGTCCGGGCAATCAGGCGCAGGGCAAAATTCATCGTTGTTCATTTCACCAACAATTGTTGTCTGATCATTCACCTGGGGATGACCGGGCGCCTTGGCCTGTTCCCGGCGGATACGCCAGCCCGAAAGCACGACCACGGGTTCTGGCTTCTCGACAACGGCATGGAGTTGCGATTTAACGATACCCGCCGGTTCGGATCAATCCAGGCAACAGTCACAAGGGAGGAGACGGAAAGAGTATTCGAAAACTTCGGGCCCGATCCTTTCTCACCTTCCTTCTGCGCAGCATATCTTCTTGACAAGGCGAAGCAGCGCAAGGGTGCGATTAAAGCTTTTCTCATGGACAATCACGTTGTCCCCGGCATAGGAAACATCTATGCCAGTGAAACATTGTTTGCCGCCGGTATTCACCCGGAAAAACATTCCTGTGACCTGAATCCGAAAGAGTGGCTGGAAATTGTCAGGCAGAGCCGCCGGATCTTAAGGGCTGCCATCAAGAATGGCGGGACAACTATTGCCAATTACGTCAACAGCAGCGGAGAAAAAGGATACTTCCAGGTCAAACTTTCGGTTTACGGCCGAAACGGAATGCCCTGTAAAAAATGTGGGACCCCCGTCCAACGGTCTGTTCTATGTGGTCGGGCGACTTTTTTCTGCCCGGCATGTCAGAAAAATTAACCTTTGCGCCCACTCCCTTTAAAAAGAAAGGGGGATGGAAAGCTTTTCACTGATTGAGACAATTTTCCCGGCCGTATCGATCAGATCCTGATGTGAATGATGCAGAGTCACGGAAAAACGCAGCCGGGCTTCCCCTGCCGGTACCGTTGGCGGCCTGACCGCCGTGGCAAAAACCCCCTGCCTCCGGCACTCATCGGCCAGCAAAACAGCTTGATGATTATCCCCCACCATCAGAGGCACAATCTGCGATGGACCGGGGATCCCTGACACCCCTCCATTCCGCAGGGCCTCTTTAAAACAGGTCGCCTTGACAAAGAGTTTTTCCCGCCGCGAAGGTTCATTCCTCACAAGCCGCACCGCAGCTAATGACGCTGCGGCAACCGCCGGGGGCAACGCCGTCGTGAAAACAAAACTGCGGGCCCGGTTCAGCAGAAAGCGAATCATCAGGGCGGTTCCGGAGACGTAAGCACCATAACTTCCAAGGGCCTTGCCATAGGTGCCCATGGCAACATCCACATCCTGTTCAACCCCCTCCCGGCTGATCACCCCTCCGCCACTGCTGCCGAAAACCCCGGTGGCATGTGCCTCATCCACCATCAGCAGAGTAGAAAATCTGTTCTTGAGGGCGACAAGATCAGCAAGCGGGCAGATATCACCATCCATGCTGTACACCGATTCGACGATGAGCAGGGATCTTCCGGCACCGCTGTTCTTCCGGAGCATCGTTTCAAGGTGATCGATATCGTTATGCCTGAACCGGACAAGTCGGGCGCCGGACAAACGGCACCCGTCATAGATACTGGCGTGATTCAAGCGGTCGGTAAAGATGGTATCACCACGACCCACCAAGGCCGGGATCACCCCGACATTGGCAAGATACCCGCTTCCGAACAACAGGGCGGCCTCGTTCCCTTTCAGGAGGGCTGTTTCATTTTCAAGCTGATGGAAGATTTCAAGATCACCGCTCATCAACCGGGCAGATCCGGCACCGGTGCCGTATTTATTGAGTGCCTCAAGGGCTGCGGCTGAAAGCGCCGGATGGTGCGACAATGCAAGATAATCATTGGAAGAGAAATCAAAAAGGCTTTGAAACCCTTCACGAACAGCAACTGAAATCGGCCGGCCGACCTCTCTGCTGACCGGAGTCAACTCCCGGCACAGGCCTTCTTTTTCAGCATTCAGCAGCCATCGATTCAGGAAGTCCATATCTTTTTGATCGCAGCGACAAACTTTTCATCATCTTCAGGCTGCCGCCCTCTCTGGGTGAGATACCCTCCGATCATCATCCCATCAACACCAGCCATAAAGGCCATCCCCAGAAAATCCTGCAACACCGACTCCCTGCCGGCGGCAAGCCTGATCGGCACATCCGGATGGATGATCCTGTAAAGCGCAATTGACCTCAGTACCTGTTCCGGTGTCAGCGGGTTCATGTTTTCAAGGGGAGTCCCGGGCAGCGGGACAAGAACGTTGATCGGCACCGAATCCACCCGCAACTCGCTGAGGGTAACGGCCATGGAGATCCGATCGTCCTCACTTTCACCGAGGCCGAAAATCCCGCCTGCGCACACCTCCACCCCCACTTCCTGGGCGGCCAGAATCGTTTCCACCCTCTCGTCAAAAGTATGAGTGGAGACAATTTTCGGGAAGAACTCCCTTGAAGTCTCAAGATTATGGTGGTACCTGCTCATCCCGGCATCCTTGAGGAGCCCCATATCTTCCCGGCCGATTATGCCAAGAGACGCGCAAACCTTGATCCCGACCTTTTCACGGATCTCCCTGATCATTCCGGCGACCCTTCTGACCTCTTCTCCTTTCATGCCCCGACCACTGGTTACCAGGGAAAAGCGGGAAGCGCCAATCTTTCGGGCCTCAACTGCTGCGGCAACGATCTCTTCGCTGTCCTTGAGAGGGTAGACAGGCGCATCAGTCCTGAAATGGGCCGACTGGACGCAGAAACTGCAATCCTCGCTGCATTTTCCTGATTTTGCATTAATGATGCTGCAGAGGGAAACCTGATGTCCGCGATTGGCCAGCTTTTTCTCCAGAGCCAGACGCATCAGCTCCGGAAGAGAAAGCGCTCGGGCCTCATTGATTTCTTTTAGGTCGATCATTTCTTTTCAGGCCGAATATGCCGCCTCTGGTATTGGTGAAAGCAGGAGCCCTGCTGCCTGTATTTCTGCTTCGACTCATTCGCTTCTTCCTGGGTTGCTCGTCGAGAGGATTCTCGATTTCTACTTCTGCAGGAGGTCCGCCGGTCGTTTCAACAAATAACCTGTAAAACTGCAGGCCATCCTTGAAAAAACTTTTCCGGGTCAGCCATTTCGGCAATTCATGATCTTTCGCGTGTTTGATAAAAACGGGCAGGTTTGACAGCAGCCCGGTGATGGATTCCTTCTGGACTCTTTTGATGTTCAGGTCCTTGAGTGCCTCGTCAAGTCGGGTCCGCAAGGTTCTGGCAAACTTGAACCCCTCCTGCCCTTTGATCGGGGCAGCCAGGACATTCAGCTCCTTTTCCGCCCAGGGGAGGAGGAAGAGCGAAAGAAGAAGATGTTCCGGCAGGATAGCCCCTCCTGCCTGGAGTCGATCGGCAACCGAGAGACAGGAAAAAATCCGTTCTCTGGTTTTCGCTATAACCTCGGGGCGATAGAGCGGGATAAGTATCGGCAGAAGGCCGCTGTCCATGGCCAGCTCAGACCATGCCCTGCTGGCGCCACCCCGGAGATCCTTCAGCAGTTCATCCCTGATTCTTGAATCGGGACACTGTTTCAGATGGTCGGCGTGTTCGAGAATGGCCTGCCATGTTTTTTCCTCAATCGTGAATCCGCTTCTGGCCGCATGCCTTAGAGCCCGCATCATCCGCACCGGATCCCGGCGGATTCTGCGGGCCGGGTCGCCGACGATCCTGATAATCCGGCTCTGCAGATCGGCAACGCCGCCCACATAGTCAATAACCGTAAAATTCTCAATCTCGTAAAACAGCGAGTTGATGGTCAGATCTCTCCTGAAAGCATCTTCAGCTACCGACCCATAGGTGTTATTTGCCTGCAGAACCTGATCAGGACCATCAATGTCGTGTTCGCTTCGACAGCGTAAGGTCGAGACTTCAATGACGTTGTTCCCCCGGAAAAAAACCTGAACCAGCCGAAAGCGCCGACCGATAACCCGGCTGCTTTTAAAAAGTTTTCGCAGCTCGCCGGGTCGGGCGTTGGTACTGATATCAAAATCCTTGGGAGTTTTGCCCAGGAAGAGGTCTCGGACACCACCACCGACCAGATATGCAGAATATCCCGCATCTCTGAGGCGATAAAGCACCTTCAGAGCTTCCCGGTCAATGTTGTTCCTGGAAATGGGATGCTGGTCCCTGGTAAAAATCTTGGGGGGAGGTAATTCCGTCATATCCCGATTGCTGAAGTCAGAGCGACAAATGGCTTACAACCGGCAGGCGCTGTGCTATCGCCGGAAAAATAGTGGAAGGGATCAGAATTCTGAAAAGTTGCGGGCAACAGAGCGCTCCCCCTTATTCAGCGTCATCAGGCCATTCGGTGTTCTCATGATAAACCGCTTCAGCCTGGGAAACAAATTGGTCAAAAACCTGCTGGACGGTCAGAATTTCATTCATCTTGTATACATTCTCACCGGAAAAAACGAGTCCTTCTTCAACATTGCCAACCCGGGCCATATTGAGTCGTTCGGAAATGCAGTACACGTGATCACATTTCTTCAGACATTTGTACTCACATTTCTTGGCTTTCAATCCGGCTTCATTATCAAGCAGCTCCTTGACAAACGGGGTTTTAATTGCCCGTCCCGGCAGCCCAACCGGCGACTTGATCAGAGAGATGTCGTCCTTCTGTGCATCGAGCATTGCCTGTTTGAATTTATCGTCGACGGAGCACTCCTCGGTCAGAACAAACCTGGTGGCAATCTGCACGCCATCTGCGCCGTATCTGTCCATCATTTCAGCCATTTCAAACCCGTTGGTGATCCCTCCGGCGGCGATCAACGGAACTTTGCTCACAACTTTTCTGATCTCCGGGAAAATATCCCGCAGAGCCCTGTCGGTTCCAAGATGTCCGCCTGCTTCTTTGGCTTCCACCACAATAGCAGCCGCGCCAAGTTTTTCGGCCAGACGAGCAAATGCGGCAGAGGAAACGATCGAAACGATCGGAGTGTTGGTGTCCTTGCCGATTTTAAAAATATCTCTGGAGAACCCCGCTCCGGTGACGATCATGTCGACACCGGCTTCAATAGAGGCCATTACCAGTTCATAAAAGTTCTTCATCGCAAACATGATGTTCACCGCGATGATCCCTTTGGTGGCCTCTTTGGCCTTTCTGATATCCGCCATCAACTCATCGACCGGAATAGATGATCCGCCGATGGTTCCAATCCCGCCGCATTCAGCAACAGGTATGGCAAGAGCAGATGTGGAAACGCGAATGGACATTCCCCCCTGAACCAGAGGAATCGGCGCTGTAAAAGGGCCGATTGTTAATGGTGGCAACTTCATTGGATGTATCTGCTCCGGAAAAATCAAAGTGGTCAAAACGGAAAAAGGAATTTCGCCTCAACTACAACCAGTTAGAGAAATTCCAGGCAAAAAAGCAAACGGCACTATGACGTGTTTGCACTTTTTTGTCAACAATACGAGTATACCATATAGTAATATATCCGTCTAAAAATGAATTTTCGAGCACCCGGGTTTGTTCACCGGAAGATAAAACGGCACGCTATTTCCTCTTGACTCAAGCCATCTCTTCAGGCAGGATAACAGATACTATTAGCAAAATATCTACTCTTCGTCCCTGATGAACATTGACTCCCGACATATCGGCTTTGACATCGACTGCGTGGTGGCTGACACCATGGAGGCTTTCATCCGAATTGCCCGTGAAGAGCATTCGATCATGGTTTCCCCGGATGATATCACCGAATTTATGGTTGAAGAATGCCTGGATATCGACCGGATGATCATTGACGACATCTTCGCCCGTCTCCTCAACAACCCCCAGGAGGAGGGCCTGAAACCCATGGCCGGCTGCATCCCGGTTCTTGAAAGACTTGCAGCAAAAGCTCCTCTGACGTTCATTACCGCCAGGCCCGACATCCTCCCTATCGCAGCCTGGCTCAAGGACCACCTTGCCCAGGAGACCTGCCGCACAATCAGGCTCATCTCAAGCGGCGGCCATGACACCAAAACTGCCCATATCAAAGCCATGGGACTAAAGTACTTCATTGACGATCGGCACCAGACCTGCATCACCCTGGCTGCCGAGCAAACCATCACCCCCATAGTGTTCAGCCAGCCCTGGAACAGGGGCAAACACAATCTTGCCTCAGTTGATGACTGGCAGACCATAGACCGAATCTGTTCATGACCCTGACAGGCACTGAAAAATGAATTGCCCGGAATGCGGACACCAGATAAAAGAATTTCCTCACCCTGCACCCACTGTCGATGTTATAATTGAAAACGGATCCGGCATTGTCCTGGTAAAAAGAAAGAATCCGCCCTACGGATGGGCACTGCCGGGCGGATTTGTCGATTACGGGGAGAGCCTGGAGAAAGCTGCAGTCCGTGAAGCGTTTGAAGAGACCGGACTTTCGGTTGAACTGGTCTGCCAGCTGCACACTTACTCCAATCCGGACAGGGATCCCAGACGACACACGATCACAACGGTTTTTCTGGCCCGGGCAGCAGGCAATCCGGTTGCCGGTGATGATGCGGCAGAGGCAGTTGTTTACCCACTGGAAAAACTTCCGGAACTGGTTTTCGACCACAAAGAGATCATTCATGACTACACCGTCGCCAGAAAAAAACTCGGATAAAAACGTCAAGATTCTCATCGTTGATGATGACCCCCTGGTCCTGGAGCTGCTTGGCATTTCCATAAAATCTTTCGGTTTCGAATCGATTGCCGCCAATAATGGGCGGGAAGCAATCGACCTCCTGGAAACAAATGAATTCACCATGGTCATCACCGACATGATGATGCCCGAGGTTGACGGCATGGAACTGCTCGCCCATGTCCGGAAACGTCACCCGCAGACGGCAGTCATCGTGGTCACCGGTTACACCGGAACCTTCAGTTACATGGATGTGATCAGGGCCGGAGCCAATGACTTCATTTCAAAGCCTTTCAACTCGGACGAGCTTGAAGCCAAGATCCACAGAATATTAAACGAGCAGAAACTCATCAAAAAGCTCGAATACCTTTCCAACTGCGACCCCCTGACAGAACTTTTCAACCGCCGCTTTTTCGACAAAAAAATAAACGATGAAGCCCACCGTGCTTCTCGGCAGAAATATCCTATTTTCCTGTTCATGCTTGATGTGGATGAGTTCAAGGAATACAACGACCGATTCGGCCACCCCGAAGGTGACAAGGTCCTGATGGCCATTGGCGATATCCTGCGAAAATGTACCCGATCCGACGTTGATCTGCTCTTCAGATACGGAGGAGACGAGTTCGCCATAGTTTCTCCCCATATTAACAGGGCGCAGGCATGTGCAATCGGGGAAAGAATTCTTGCCTGTTTCAACCAGAGATCCTTTGCCAATACCGGCATCAGTCTCGGGCTGGCCGAATTTGTCCGCAGTAATGCCCTGTGGGCTGAAGATCTTGCGGACCTTGTGACCCGGGCCGACAAAGCTCTATATACCGCAAAAAGCCTTGGCAGGAATCGGATGTTTTCCGATGAAACAACGGCCGCCGACTCTCCGCCATAAAGCTGAGTCGCGCAGCCTGTCTGCTCGTCCGAAACTTATACCCGAAGGGTGTAAATCTGTCTTCTTTCTCCCTTATTCGAAGTTCCTGCAACAAATACACCCTCGTGGAGCAGGCAATAGCCCACCGTCTTGAACATGCATAGCGAAACGCATTCCCCGCAGCTTGCTGCGGGGTTAGTGAGCGAATCTGATGTAAGTAACCTTCCATACGGAGATTCCCCGTGGCTCGAAGTCTAGCGCTTATCTGCCGCGGGGAGCTTCAATCCTGCAGGCTCAGAATCCATCATAACGCCGTAAAATCAGAGCGCTACCACCATTTGCGCGCAACAGATTTTTTTTCCTGAACTCCTCCCTTTTTTTCAAAAGAAACGTTGTTTTTGGTCGTTCTCTCTGGTATATAAACCGCTTTCTATTCAACCGGAAGGAGGATTGTCTCAATGGTAACCAAAAAAACAAAATCAACAACCCCTGCGGAATTCCCCGTGGGATCTTTCGCCGAAATGTTCGAAAACAGTGAGGTGAAAGTGGCAAACGTCGGAGAAGTCGTGACCGGCACAGTCATTGGCATTTTGAAAGATCGCGCCATCATTGACATCGGCGACAAATCTGAAAGTTCAATCTCCATTTCAGAGTTCAAAATTGACGGAGAAGGAGTCGAGATCAAGGTCGGCGATGTCTTTGACGTCTTCGTTGAAAAACGTGAATCTGAAGGCGGCATCAGGCTTTCCCGTGAAAAAGCCATCGGCATCAAGGTATGGGAAGAAATCGCCAAAATCCAGGAAGAAGACGGCACTATCCAGGGCCGTATCGACAACCGGGTCAAGGGCGGTCTCTCCGTTGACATCGGAGTTCCAGCCTTTCTTCCATACTCCCAGATCGATCTGCGCCCTGTCAAGGACATGGACAGCCTGATCGGCCAGTCTTTTGATTTCAAGGTGCTGAAATATAACCGGAAGAGAAATAACGTTGTCATCTCCCGCCGGGCAATTCTTGAGAACGAGCGCAACAAGCTTCGCGCCCAGATGCGTTCTTCCCTTGAAGAAAATTCAATCGTCAAAGGATCAATCACCAACATTACCGATTACGGTATTTTTATTGACCTCGGCGGTATGGACGGCCTCTGTCACATCACCGATCTCTCATGGGGTCGGGTTTCACACCCATCCAAGCTTTTCAAGGTCGGGGAGGAGATCGAGGTCAAGATCCTGAAATACGACAAAGAGAGCGACAAGGTTTCTCTCGGCGTCAAGCAGCTCAAGGATGATCCGTGGAAAACTGTACAGCAGCGCTACCCTGTCGGTGCCAAAACCACCGGCACAGTCGTCAGCACCACTGATTATGGTGTGTTTGCCGAGCTTGAAGAGGGTGTTGAAGGTCTTATCCATGTCTCAGAGATGTCCTGGTCCAAGAAAGCCCGTCATCCATCAAAAATGCTTGAGATTGGTGACAAGGTCGAAATCCAGGTTCTCAATATTGATGCCGATGCCAAACGGATCTCCCTCGGCATGAAGCAGCTGCAGCCGAACCCCTGGGATCTGGTTTCAGAGAACTACCCGGTGGGCTCGATCATCGAGGGCAAGATCAAAAACATTACCGATTTTGGTATCTTCATAGGGATCGAAGAAGGGATCGATGGTCTGATTCATGTCTCCGACCTTTCCTGGACCGAGAGAATCAAGCATCCTTCTGAAAAATATGCCAAAGGCGAAACAATTCAGGCTGTTGTTCTGAAGATCGATCGTGAGAATGAAAGATTCTCTCTCGGCATCAAACAGCTTGAGCCGGACCCATGGCAGGCTGCGGTTGAAAAATACCCCCTTGGTTCGACTGTCGCAGGCAAGATCACCAATGTGACCGACTTCGGTGTCTTTGTCGAACTTGAAGAGGGGATCGAGGGCCTGGTTCATGTTTCAGAAATCAGCCAGGAGAAAGTGAACACTCCGGTCGGAATGTACAACGTCAACGATACCATTGAAACCAAGGTGATCAACGTTTCAGCCAAGGACCGGAAAATCGGCCTGTCCATTAAAGCGCTGACCGACGACTCCGGCCATGAAGACTACAGTGATTACCAACAGAAAGAGGCCAGCAAGGCTCCTTCAACCTTTGGTGACCTGATAAACAAAGAGCTGGAAAACAAGGATGCTAGTGGCTCCGAGCAGGAGTAATACTGACCTGGTCTGGATATGAGTAAAGAAGGTCAGGCAGGCAAAATCAATCCGGTCATTCTCTGGGCCGGTATCGTGGCAGGGACTTTTCTGGTGTCCTGGGCCGGGATAAGTTTTTTTCTTTCGATATTCACCGACTCACCGGGGCCGGAAGTTTTTCATCCCGGCTCCGGGAAGGTCGGGGTGGTCGAACTGAAAGGACTTATTGTCTCTCCCGAAAAAACAATCGAGGAGCTGACTTCTTTCCGTAAAGACAAAGCCATTAAAGCTATTGTCCTCCGCATAGACAGCCCCGGCGGGGCGGTGGGGGCTTCCCAGGAAATTTTCTCCGAAGTCCGGAGAACCGACCGAATGAAACCGGTTATTGCTTCCTTCGGTTCCATCGCAGCTTCCGGGGGGTATTATGCCGCCCTTGGCGCCAGAAAAATCGTCAGCAGTCGCGGTACCCTGACCGGCAGTATCGGAGTTATTGTAAAATTCGCAAACCTGACCGAGATATTTGACAAACTCGGTTACCGTTCCGAGGTCATTAAAAGCGGCAAGCTGAAAGATATCGGCGCAGCAAACCGGCAGATGACCGACGAAGAAAAAAAGGTGCTCCAGGACATAATCGACAATGTTCATGAACAGTTTGTCGGAGATGTCGGCAAAAGTAGGAACCTGCCGCTGGAAAAAGTACGAAAACTTGCCGACGGAAGAATTTTTTCCGGTGAACAGGCCCTGGAGTCAGGCCTTGTTGACCAGTTCGGCAATTTTACTGATGCCGTCAGGCTCGCAGCTGAGCTTGGTGGAATAAAACAGGACTCACCGCCTCTGGTATATCCGGCGGAAAAGAACTTTTCACTTCTCAAATTGCTGGTCGGTGATAACACCAGCTCTGTTATAAACAATTTGCATATTTTGCAACCAGTCCTCTCGTATGAATGGTCCATCGCTCATTGAGCGCAGTTTGTCCAACCGATACCGAGGCCTGAGATAAATTTAACCAATTTCAGGATGAGCCATGTTGAAAAAGGATCTGATCAACGAAGTTACCGCCAAGATGGACGGGTATCTCAAAAAAGATATTGGTAAGGCTGTCGACATCATGCTCGACAGCATTGTTGACGCACTTATTGAGGAACGGCGGGTTGAAATAAGAGGTTTTGGCAGTTTCAGTATCCGTAAGCGCAAGGCCAGAAGCACCAAGAATCCTAAAACTGGCGAAATCATGAACATCCCGGAACGGAAAACCCTTCATTTCACCATGAGTAAATCCCTCAAGGATCCGTTAGCCGGCAAGAAATAGGATTGTCGGAGAGCAAAAGAGAGAAGCGAGCTAGTCAAAATCGCTTCCGGAAAGAATCCGGCTGACATCGCCCTTTCCGGCACGAATCACTTCAATGTCATCGTTGACCAGGGAGATGACGCTTGAAGGGGTTGGATAGACCGGGCCGCCATCAATAATCAGATCGACCTGTTTCCCGAGAAGTTCTTCTATTTCATAAGCGTGGGTCATCACCGGAGATTCATCTGCGACAACGGCACTGGTGGTGAGAATCGGATTGCCCAGCTCCTCAATCATCGCACGGCAGATCTCATTATCCGGCACCCTGATTCCCACCGTTTTCTGTCTGGTGGTCAGAATCTTCGGCACGATCTTCAAAGTCGGCAAAATAAACGTGTAAGCCCCCGGCAGATTTTTTTTCATCAGCCGATAAGCGGTATTTGAAACGTGACAGTAACGGCTCAAATCCTTCAGGTCAGAGCACATGAAGCTGAAAGGTTTTTCTTTGGAACGTTTTTTTATCTGATAAATCCGTTTGACCGCCTTCTGGTTGAAGATGTCACAACCGATCCCGTACACCGTGTCAGTCGGATAACAGACCACCCCGCCATGCCGCAGACATTCCACTGCCTGGCTGATCAGCCTGGGCTGGGGGTTGTCGGGGTTGACGTTTAATAGTGTCACATGCCTCATACAGCCAGTCTGATCCCTTGCGGTAATTTTTCTTATCTACTCCCTAAAATATGGTCAGGCATGATATAACATCCGGAACATGGAAGCAACGGCAAAAAAGAGATCCCTCCCGCGCGGAGCCATTGATCTTGGCAGCAACAGCTTCAGACTGCTGATCGGATCAGTGGCCGGAAAAGCCCTCACCCCTCTGGCTAAAAAGCTGGTCACGGTCAGACTTGCCGGCGGACTCGACAGGAGCGGCGCTCTCTCCCCAAGCGCTATCCGCACAGGCCTCGAAACCTTGCGGACCTTCCGGACTCATCTGGACAGACACAACGTCGAGGATTGTTATTGCTGCGGCACTCAGGCCCTGCGAGTGGCCATCAACAGTTCTGAATTTGTTGCAAAAGCCACTGCGATACTCAATTGTAAAATCGATGTTATTTCCGGTATGCGCGAGGCAGAGCTCTCCTGCTACGGGGTTTTTGCAGGACTCCGGAATAAAATTTCACCCCCGGTATTTATTGTTGATGTCGGAGGAGGCAGCACTGAAGTTTCCTATATCGATCAGAGTGGTACTCTGCAGAAGAGCCTGAGTCTCCCAGCAGGAGCCGTTGCTTTTACCGAAAAAGACTCCCAGGCGACACGAGAAGCCTTCGTCCTGCTGCATGGGCGGATTGCCGATTTCATTGCCGGGATCCCGGATCGGCAATCCGCATCGCTGATCTCCACCGGCGGCACTGCGACCACTATCGCCATGCTCGACCAGCAGCTAGACCGCTACGATGAACAGCAAGTACACGGCTTTACCGTACAGCGGAAAGCTCTCGACAAATTGACTGCCGAACTGTCCGCGCTCAGCGTGGCAAACCGCACCCTTTTGCCCGGTCTTGAAGCCGGCCGGGGAGAAATAATTGTCTCCGGCTGTAAAATATATCAGGAGATTATTGCAACAATTGGTGTTGACGGTATGATAGTCAGCGATTGGGGTTTACTGGAAGGCATTCTTCTGGATGGAACTAAAAGCTGATCGATCATTCATTACAGGCATGACGTGCCTGAAGAAACATTTTTACAGAAAGCTGCAACAGCCAGAGCCTATCTCTGCAAGGAGAATAATCATGGATAATGATAAGATAAAAGCAGGGTATACCTTTGATGACGTTCTTCTTCTTCCAGCCAAATCAGAGGTTCTTCCATACAGTGTCGATCTTTCCACCCAGTTGACCAAAGAGATAACCCTGAAAATACCGCTGGTCAGTGCGGCGATGGATACCGTTACCGAGCACCGGGCGGCTATTGCCATGGCCCGGGAAGGCGGGATCGGGATCATTCACAAGAACATGACGTTTGAAGAACAGGCCCGTGAAGTTGAAAAGGTCAAAAAGTCTGAATCAGGAATGATCGTCGATCCGATCACGGTGAGGACCGGACAGACGGTCGGCGATGTCAATACCATCATGAGCAATTACCGGATATCCGGGGTGCCGGTTCTTTCAAAAAAGGGGAAACTGATCGGGATCGTCACCAACCGGGATTTGAGATTCGTCTCCGATCTTGACCTGAAGGTCGATGAAGTCATGACCAGCAAGAACCTGGTGACCGCAAAGCCGGGGATTACCCTTGAACAGTCCAAGGCCCTGCTTCACGAGCATCGGATCGAGAAACTCCTGGTGGTTGATGACGACCACAACCTGCAGGGACTGATCACCATCAAGGATCTGGAGAAAATCAGAAAGTATCCGGATGCCGCCAAGGACGATCTGGGGAGGCTACGGGTTGGCGCGGCCATCGGTATCGGCGGCAACTTCCTTGAGCAGGTTGAACGTCTGGTCAAGGCAGGGGTTGATGTGGTCGGCCTTGACTCGGCGCATGGCCATTCGCTGAACGTCCTCAACACTCTGCGGAAGATAAAGAAAGCCTTCCCCGACCTGCCGGTGATCGCAGGAAATATCGCCACCGCTGAAGCCGCCGAAGACCTGATTAAGGCAGGAGCGGACTGCATCAAGGTCGGTGTTGGTCCCGGCTCAATCTGCACCACCAGAATCGTTGCCGGGGTCGGCGTTCCGCAGATGACTGCCATTTATGATTGCGCCAAAGTTGCCAAAAAGTATGGCATTCCGGTGATCGCCGATGGTGGGATCAAATTTTCCGGTGACATTGCCAAGGCAATCGGCATCGGCGCCAATGCGGTGATGATCGGCAGCCTCTTCGCCGGAACCGACGAAACCCCGGGCGAGACCTTTCTCTATCAGGGCCGCACCTACAAGGGGTATCGCGGGATGGGTTCTCTGGGCGCCATGAAGAAGGGCAGTAGCGACCGCTATTTTCAGGACAATGTCGAGAATTCCGCCAAGTTTGTCCCGGAAGGAATTGAAGGCAAAGTCCCCTCCTCCGGGCCCTTGTCCTCCATGATATACCAGCTGATGGGCGGTCTGCGCTCCGGGATGGGGTATGTGGGAGCTAAAAACATCAAGGAACTGCACAAGAAAGCACGTTTCGTGAAGATCACCGCTGCCGGACTCAAGGAAAGTCACGTCCATGACGTTATCATCACCAAGGAAGCCCCGAATTACCGCCTCAGTTAACAGGACTGACAAGATAATCTCACCGAAGGATGCTCGATGGATATCCATAGCGAAAAAATACTGATTCTTGATTTCGGTTCCCAGTACACCCAGCTCATTGCCCGCCGGGTGCGCGAAGCGGGAGTCTACTGCGAATTATTCCCGTGGGATCTGGCGCCTGATGCCATTCGTGACTTTGCCCCTAGCGGCATCATTCTTTCCGGAGGCCCGCAATCTGTGCATGAAGAGGCGACCCCCAGAGCGGCCGACCTCGTTTTTTCCTTGGGGGTGCCGGTGCTTGGCATCTGTTACGGTCTGCAGACCATGGCCGCCCAGCTGGGCGGCCAGGTGGAGTCCGCGTCCCACCGCGAATATGGCTACGCCCAGGTCCGCGCCCGGAACCACTCCCGATTGCTCAGGGACATCGAAGACCACGCAAGCCCCGAGGGATATGGCCTGCTTGATGTCTGGATGAGCCATGGCGATCGGGTCAACACCCTGCCGGACGGGTTCGTCGCGATCTGTGAGACCGATAATGCCCCCCTGGCGGGGATGGCCGACGAAAGCCGGCATTTCTACGGCCTCCAGTTCCACCCGGAAGTCACCCATACCAAACAGGGTCAGCGGATTATCGAACGATTCGTCCATGAAATATGCGGCTGCGGCAACCTCTGGACCCCGGACAACATCATTGAGAATTCCATCCAGCAGGTCCGCAAGCAGGTCGGAGATGACGAAGTCCTGCTCGGTCTCTCGGGCGGGGTGGACTCCTCGGTGGTTGCTGCTCTGTTGCACAGGGCCATTGGCCCGAAGCTCACCTGCGTATTTGTAGATAACGGGCTTCTTCGTCTCAATGAAGGTGACCAGGTCATGAACACCTTTGCCAGACATATGGGAGTCAAAGTCATCCGGGTCGATGCCGAAAAACGCTTCCTCGACAAACTGAAAGGCGTTGAAGATCCTGAGCAGAAGCGAAAGATCATCGGCAACACCTTTATTGAGGTCTTCGAGGAAGAATCTGAAAAACTGACCAATGTCAAATGGCTGGCCCAGGGAACCATTTACCCGGACGTGATCGAATCAGCCGGGGCCAAAACCGGCAAGGCCAAGGTCATCAAATCCCACCATAACGTGGGCGGCCTGCCGGATTACATGAAACTTGGGCTGGTGGAACCGTTACGGGAACTGTTCAAGGATGAGGTGCGGAGAATCGGCCTTGAGCTTGGGCTGCCCTCGGAAATGGTGCAGAGGCATCCCTTTCCTGGACCAGGCCTCGGAGTGCGGATTCTCGGTGAGGTCCATAAAGAGTATGCCGACACCCTGCGTGAAGCGGACCACATTTTCATCGAAGAGCTTTTCAGGCAGGGTCTTTACGAAAAAACCTCCCAGGCCTTCTCGGTCTTTCTGCCGGTAAAATCAGTCGGGGTCGTCGGCGACAACCGCCAATACGCCCATGTTGTCGCGTTACGGGCCGTGGAAACCGTCGATTTCATGACCGCCCGCTGGGCCCATCTGCCGTACGAGTTTCTTGATCATGTCACCCGCCGGATCTGCAACGAGGTACGGGGCGTTTCCCGGGTGGTCTACGACATCACCGGCAAACCCCCAGGAACCATTGAGTGGGAGTGACCGGCGGTTCTCGTTGCATTCGAACTTCGCAATTCACCGGGAGGCAGGCCCCTTTCTGGCCCCATCCTTGCCCTCCCCGGCATTGTCATAAAATCGCTGGGTGGGATAGGCAAAATCAATATCGTCACACGCGGCAAAAGCCCTGAGAATGTCCTCCCAGATCGCCTGATTGCTGCCCCTCCTCTGCCGCGGCGGGATAAGGTAACGGATGGTCAGCAGCACCCCGGAGTCCTTGACCGTGGTGTAGACCGTCGGGGTCAGCTTGGAATAAAAGATCATGTACTTCTTGCTCGCCTCCCTGATCCGGCTTTCAGCCGTGGCGGAGAGGTCGGCACCGTGCTTTCCCGCAATGTCCATAAGAATCCCCTTGGCCTTTTCCCAGTTACTTTCAAAAGTCACCAGGACAGGGATCTCATTCCAGATGAATTCGAACCCTTTTGAGTAGTTGGCAACCACCTCATCAATAACCATGCTGTTGGGGAGATGGATCACCCGGCCCGTGCTCTGGTCGGCATCGACCCAGTTGCCGATCTCCATCAGGGTAAATTTGAAGATCCTGATATCGATCACATCACCGCTGTAATTGTTGACCTGGATACGATCACCGACCGAAAAGGGTTTGCGCCAGAGGATAAAAGCCCACCCGGCGAGACTCTTGATAAGACTCTGCAAAGCAATGGCCAGACCGGCAGTGACCAGCCCGAGAAAAGTCGCCAGGGACTCCATGCGATGGAACCAGATGCGACCGATCATGATGATGCCGATGCCGACGGCAATATAAATGGTGCTTTTCTGCCATCTGTAACGGATATGAGCGTCTTCGGTGCGGCGCCAGATCATCCGGATTACCACGGTACGGATGATCCAGAGGGTGATTACGGTCAACAGAGAATAGATGATGCGCTGCTGACTGTCCGGCAGGTTAGAGAATCTATGCAGCCAATCGGTGATTCGATCCATTTAAACCTTCCATTCCACTCATTTTGGAGCGCCTTGTTTCGCTGGAACGCGTCAGTCATTATCCCTTTCCGGACATTTCCAGTCAATACAGAAATCTGTCAGTCTTGACACGCCGTCGGCTCACCATTCCGGCAACAAAAACCCACCGCCCTAGGAAGCACACCGTTCACACTTCATTCTGTCCCGGGAAGGAATATCAATTGCCAGTGGAATATGTTTTTGTTTAACTGGTTTGTTGAAGATTTTTTTTTGTAAGCCCTTTGCAAGGCGATCAACACACTTCATGAAAAACAGTCATTCACCTGTGCATACAGGCAAAGATAACGCCCTCAAGGCGTCGATGCATGACGGAATCTCTCATGCCGTCATGCTCGGCGCCGGTGAGAGCTACCTCGGCGCCTTCGGCATTTTCCTGAAAGCAACGACCCTGCAGATCGGTCTCCTCGCCGCTCTGCCTCTGGTGTTCGAAGCAATTGCTCAGTGGATCAGCGCCCTGACTCTTGACCGGTTCCGCAGCCGCAGAACCGTTATCTTTTTCTGGATCCTTTTCCAGGCTGTTTTATGGCTGCCCATGGCCTTGCTTCCCTTTCTTTTCGAACAGGGGACCGTTGCCGCAGTCTCACTGATCTGCCTGGCAATATTGAGCCATGTTGCCACCGGATGCATTCACCCGGTGTGGAGCAGTCTGATGGGCGATCTGGTTCCGCCCGGCAATCGCGGCAGATTTTTCGGCAACCGCAACCGCTTTACCGGAATGAGCAGTTTTATCAGCCTGCTCATTGCCGGCAGTGTCCTGCACTTCTTCAAGAGGGCGGAGTTCGCAGCCCTTGGTTTTCTCGCTGTTTTTATTGTTGCCATGCTGGCCCGTTTACATTCCGCTTTCTGGATTCGCCGTTACGAAGATCCTCCCTATCATGTTCATCCTGAAGACGTCTTTTCCTTCTGGCAGTTTCTACGCCGTGCGCCCAGGTCGAATTTTGCGAAGTTCACTTTCTTCTTTGCCATGGTGAATTTCAGCGTTTCATTTTCTTCTCCCTATTTCGCCTTGTACATGCTCAGGGACCTTCAGTTCAGTTATCTGGAATTCACAATTGTCTCGGGCACCGCCACCCTGTTTCAGTTTTTGACTTTTCGCTACTGGGGCGAGATCAGCGATCGCTTCGGCAACAAGAAAATTTTGAACGTCTGCAGTTGGGGGATCGCGATTGTGCCAGTCTGCTGGCTTTTTTCAAGCAACATTTTCTATATCTGCTCCATCCAGATTTATGGAGGCATGGTCTGGGCTGGCTTCAATCTCGCGGCCGCCAACTTCATCTACGATGCCTGCTCCCCGCCAAAAAGGGCGAGGTGTGTTGCATACCGGGGAGTGATCAACAGTGTATTTGTTCTGGCCGGATCAATGTCCGGAGGGTTTGTGGCCAAACAGCTGCCGGCTGATTTTTTTATCGGTCCGCTTCATTTTGCCTATCCGCTGCTTTTCATCTTTTTTGTTTCCGGGATTCTGCGGTTGTTGTCCGCCGCTTTTTTTCTGAAAATATTTCACGAAGTCCGAGAGGTGGAACCTATTCGCAGCCGGGAACTTGTTTTCCGCATCACGCACATTAAGCCCATAGCCGGGGCAACCTTCAACCTGATGACCTATTTTTTCCGCGACCAGAAACTGGAATCTGAAAAAAAGATTTCCCCTCCGCCTCCCGTGTCTTAACGGTCTGGCTGGACAGCCGCCTGTAAACGTTTACAGCCGAGTCAGATACAGGTGCAATCACTCATATTTAAACAGCAGGAGCCTTTAAATATAAATGCTTTCTGCACTCGAAAAGCAGCCTCACATCTTCCTATGAATTATTCCTTTTTGGATAGATAATATATGGCGCAAGAACATTGCAGATTATCCGCGGGACACCACCTGCAGAACATCCACTGAAATCTAGCTCAGGCCTGCCCCTTCGGGGCCACCACCAGGGGACCCGAGGAAGCAATATCGCCGTCAAATGCGATGGCTACACAAACCGGCATTCCCGGCCAGGTCAAACCTACCCGACTCGGAGCCCGGTTTTACAGGAAATAGAGGTACTGCAGGTCGAGATCCGCCTCTCCGGGTGATCTTGCCGCCTGGTCGGCGCAGTCATGCTGGGCGACATCAACCGAGCCTGAGGCTATACCAATCTGATCACGGGCGGCTTTCTCTTGGGCCGGAAAACCCGGCGTTTAATCGTGTCAACCATCCGAAGCAGGCGTTTTTGTCTCAGCGACGCCACCCCTGTGAGCCAGGAGCCTCATCAATTCAAATCCGGGCAGTTTTAAAATCCATAGATCTTCCCTCACAACAAATGAGGCATCAACTGTGCACCATGAAAACGTCAATTCTTCTCTGAAAAAAGTAAACGTCCGCATTATCCAAATTCACGCTGCAACGAAAATTTGACTTTTCCCCGGGACATATTCCATACTTTAGTGGGATCGTCCCATCCCTGCAGGGAAATTCTTCATCCTCATCCTTTTCGATTTTTATCGCAAAAAGAACTGAGACAGCTGACGCCATGAACAACGGTTCCATCCTCATCCTTGATGACAGCAGATCGGTTCTCTCCTTTCTCGAAAACCTGTTTACAGCTGCCGGCTACAGAGTGCATACGGCAATAAACGGCCGTGAAGGCTGGGATTTTCTCCAGAAAAACAAAAACATCGATCTCGTTTTCTCAGACCTGGAAATGCCGGTTATGAATGGTCTTGAACTCTGTCGTTTGGTCAAGGGCGATTCCGCTCTCAAAGGGGTTTATTTCATTATCTATACGACCCACAAGGCATTGAATGAAAAAGTCGAGGGATTGACGATCGGCGCTGATGATTACATTGAAAAAACAACCAGACCGGAAGAGATTCTGGCAAGAATCAAGGCCGGCATGCGGGTCAGACTTCTGCAGGATGAATTAAAGAATGCCCACCGCCGGATATATCAGCACGAGAAGATGGCTTCCATCGGCCAGCTGGCCGCAGGGGTTGCCCATGAAATCAATAATCCGCTGGGCTTCATCACCAGCAATTTAAGCACTCTCCGGAAATACCTCGACCGGATGACCAGACACATCGATTTTCTTCAGACCCAGGTGCGGGAGGAAGCGGCAGACAGGGTGAAACAGCAAGAAAAACAGCTTAAAATCGACTATATCCTTCAAGATGCACATGACCTGATCAATGAATCCCTGGAAGGGGCAGAACGGGTCGTCCGGATCGTCCAGGGGCTGAAAACATTTTCCCGGGTAGATGACGCTACCAGCAAACCGGTGGATATCAATGCCAGCCTCGACAGTGCCATCAACATGATCTGGAATGAATTAAAGCATAATGCGACACTGACCCGGGATTATTCAGACCTGCCGGAAACAACCTGCAACGGCCAGCAACTCAATCAGGTCTTTCTTAATCTGCTGGTGAATGCCGTGCACAGTATTGCTGATCATGGCAAAATCAAGATCAGCACCAGGCATGAAAACGGCTGGATCACCGTTGCAATCACCGATACCGGCTGCGGCATCCCCCCTGAAAATATCAACCGGCTGTTCGAACCTTTTTTTACCACGAAAGAGATCGGCAAAGGGACCGGCCTCGGCCTCAGCATTTCATACGAAATTATCCAGAAGCATGGTGGTGACATTACCGTGGAAAGTACCCCGGGAAAAGGAAGCACTTTCACCGTCAGGCTTCCGGTCCGTCATGAAAACACGAAACCGGAAAAAAAACCCGCCGGGACAGGATGAAAAGATGACGACAAAAACTTTACTCATCGTTGATGATGAAAAATCTATCCTCACCGCCCTCAAAAGAGCTCTTGCGGATGGCGACTTCCGGATCCTGACCGCAGGGAGCGGTCAAGCCGCTCTGGATCTGATCCAAAGCCAGGAAATCCATGTCATCCTCACCGACAACCGGATGCCGGAAATGAGCGGTATCGAACTGCTGACAAAAATCCGTACCACCTCACCCGGAACGGTCAGGATCATGATGACCGGATATGCCGACCTTTCCACCGCCATGGAAGCCATCAACTCGGGAGAAATATTCAAGTTCATCGTCAAACCCTGGGACAATGCGGAACTCCTGCAAATCATTTGCCAGGCTATGACCCGCTTTCCCAATCAGAAGGATTGAAAAGTCCGCTGCTCCGCATTTCACCGACTCCCCTGGGACTCGATACGCGCTCACTCTGCAGCGCCCCTGTTTCTCCACACCGAAGCACCTTCTTCCCGGCACAACAACTCATCACACCGCAGGCCGATTTTCTTTTTTGTGTTTTTTCTGTCCTGTCCTCTGTGATACAATTTTTCTGATACGGGCATTCCGGAGAATCCCCACACTCTTACCATGGATCCTTTATGAACAAAAAAGCCACGACGGGCAAACCATCTGCCATTGACCTGAAAATGGCCAATCATCTGCTTGAAAGCATCTCCCGGATAAGCCATGTGATCTCTGCCGGCAAAGGCAGCTTCAGAAAACGGCAGGAAGACATCCTCAGGATCATCCTTGACTATCTTGGCGCGGAACAGGGATCCATCATGATTCGGGAGAAAAAGAATCTGATTGTGACTGCGGCCACCCGTAAAGGACTGATCGGTATCAAGCAACCATTATCCGACCCTAATTCCGTAGCGAGCTGGGTGGCAAACAACTGCACCCCCCTCTACATCCCGGACATCACCAAAGACAAACGGTTTCAGGGGCGATCCAGCGGAAAATACCGAAAGCAGTCGCTTCTTTCAGTACCGATCATCAGGGCAAATCGGACCGTCGGCGTTATTAATGTGACCGACAAGGCAGGGGCGAAAGACCTGTTCAAAGAAGACATCACCTACCTTCTGGAATTCAGCAGCCTGCTCCTCTGGCTGGTAATCAAGGAAAACCTCAATGACGACTTACGTAAACAGAAATGTCAGCTCCGTAAGAAAAACATGGCCCTGCATCGTCAGCAGAGCATGATGGAAGACCTTTCCCGGATGCTGGTCCATGACCTCAAGGGGCCCCTGTCGGAAGTGGTGGCAAACCTCGACATCCTCTCCTATTCCATTACGGATCAGAATCGGGAATTCCTTGAGTCCGCCCAGATCGGCTGCGACCGGGCGGTCAGGATGGTTTCCAATCTGGTGAGTATCAACAAGCTTGAAGATGGCAGAATGCGCCTGATCGAGGAAGAGGTCCGTCCGGGCAACCTGTTGGAAGAGGCCACCACCGGCATCAGAGGGCTTGCCAGAAACAAGGGGATCACCATCAGATGTGAACCGGCAGAAGGGCTGCCTGCATTGAAGGCAGACCGCGTTCTGATTCTGAGAGTCCTGCAGAATCTCCTGACCAACGCTTTAAGTTACGCCCCGAGCGGATCGACCATTACCGCCAATTGCACAAAAACCGATGGAAATTTTATTGTCTTTTCCATCGCAGATGAAGGTCCCGGCATCCCGGAAGAGAAAAAGGAGCTTGTCTTTGACAAGTATGCTCGACTCTCTTCGCGCCACGACAATCTGATCGGCAGCGGTCTCGGTCTCTACTTCTGCAAACTGGCGATTGGAGAACACAGCGGCACAATCAGAGTCGAGAACAATCCAGGCAAAGGGTCCCGATTCTACTTCACTCTTCCGATCTGACGGGAACCAAGGAACCGTAATGCAGACCCCCGACAAAATGAACTTTCTGATTGTTGACGACATCGACAACATGCGTCGCTCGATCAGGGCCATGCTGAAGCTCATCAATTATGGGAAAAAGCACTATGAAGCCGGTAATGGCCGTGAGGCGTTGAAGATTCTCACCGAAGATTCGGTTAAAATCGATTTCATCATCAGCGATTACAATATGCCCACCATGTCCGGCACTGAGCTCCTTGACCAGGTGCGGACGAACAAGAGTACCAGGGATATCCCTTTTCTGATGATCACCGCCGAAGCCAATATGGAGGTGGTTGCTGAAGCGGCAGAACACGATGTCGATGCCTATCTGACCAAACCTTTTGTCACCGCCTCTCTCGAACAGAAAATCAACGAACTGCTCAGAAACCTGAATTCCCCATCCGCCATGGCCACCCATCTCCGTAATGCCAGAAACCTGGAAGAAAAAGGCGATCTGCCGGGGGCGATCTGCGAGGCGGAAAAAGCCATCGATCAGACCAGTATCTCGTCCAGACCATTCAGAGAACTGGGACGTCTTTACCTGAAATCCGGCAACATGGATAAAAGCCTCACCTATTTCAAACAGGCCATCGCGACCAACCGTCTCGACGTAACCTCATACCATTATCTTGGCCATATCTATCACCGCCGGGGTGAAACGAACAAGGCGATCGATAATTTTTACAAGGCAATGGAGATCAGCCCCCGCCATTATGACCGGGCCATTAAATTCGCACGGCTCCTCTTTAAACAGGGCAAGGAAAAGGAGGCGGAAAAGATCCTGCGCCTGGTCCTGAAAAGTAATACCGGTAATTTTGAGGCCAAGGAGGAAATTGCCATGGTCTGCGAGGAATTCAAAATCCCCGCCCTGGCCGTCAAGGCTTTCCGGGAAATACTCAAAGAGGCCCCCGAGCGGACGTACCTGAACATTAAGCTCGGCAACTGCCTTTACATGCAGGAGGATTATCTGGAGGCATCCCGGGTCCTCGAAAAGGCCATGGAAAAACAGAGCGAAAATATCGACGTGATGCTGACCCTGGCCAGGATCTACCTGGCCATGAAGATTCCGGTCAGAGCGGATAAGTGGGCCGCAAGAGTTTTGCGCCTGGATCCCGACAACAAGGAGGCCCGGGCGCTCCTGGCAAAATGCTGACCACCCCGGTGCCCCGGAAAAGCCGACAGCTGCCCGACTCGTTACACCTGAGGGCCGGCGGAGAATTTGAATGGAATCAGGAATCTCATCACATGTGATTATTCATATTCACTCCTATCAGGGACAACTGATAGTCGGTGATACATGGCAGGCCATCACCGCCGATCTCCACGCTTCTCTCAAACAGCACGGCATTGAAGACCCGCGCAGTTCCCCTACACTCCTGCAGTTTAAATTCAACCACCCCTTTTCAGCCCTCGCCGCAGTCCTGGAAACCCTGGAGAAGATCAAGAGCGATCACGGCTGGCCTGTCGACCAGGATCCTCTTCCGATCCAGATCGTTTTTCATCTCGATAAAGCGGGTGAGTTGACCCCGCCGATCAGGGAGGCAAGTTCGGATATCTGGGACTTTCTGGAAAAAGAAAAAACCTATGTCACAAATACCCTGAAACACCAGTGGGATGCGGTCATGGCCGGCCGTCAGCTCCCGGAACACTCTTTTGAGTCTGTTGGCCAGGGGCTGTATCTCCTCCACCTTAAGGAGAATCTGGCCATCAAAACCAAGAAGCTCTTCCAGCACCGGGAGATATTTCTGGCCGGGGATCGTCATGAATGCTTCTACTGCGGCATGACCAGTCATGATCCGCTTCAATGCCCGGCAAAACATCTGCCCATGAACACCATGGGGCTCGATCTGATCGGCTTCCTCCCCTTCGAGCAGATAAACGCTCTGGCCCCCGAGGTGTTCAAAAATCCCGAGAAGTTTTCGCCGGTCCTCGCCGCCGGAGTCTCCCCGGCAAAATTCAGAAAGTCCGCGTCTCTGATTGTGCTTACCGGCTTCCTTGATACCAACCTGGTGTACCAGCCCCGCTTCCTTTGGCAGCTGACCTTTTCCAGTGCAGCCGGCTGGCAGGATGCCTTGGATACCGACAGCGAAAGCCTGAAGATCGACAGCCCCACGATGCAGCTCGGTCTCGACAGCCTCCGGGTCGGCAAACTTGCTGACGCAGCCTTCCAATTTGAAAAAGAGCTGAACCGCCCCAAGGGGCAGAAAAAGTTTTATGCCTCAATCGGCATGGCCTTCGTTCATCTTGAGCAGAACGAAACCAAATACATGGAGCACTACCTCAACAAGGCGTCCGAGATTGCCAGTCTGGACAAGGAACTCATCTACATCAAACTGCTCATGGCCAGACATCTCTGTCTGACAAACAAACTCTGGGAGGCCGATCAGGAGCTGAAAAACGCCCTGTCCACCGACCGGAACTGCTATGAAGCACGATACGCGATCGTCCGGGTCGCCGTAAGAAGCGGCTTCGGCGAAAAATCCATTTCAGAACTACAGCGACTTGCCGATTCCGAGCAGGGACTCTTCATCTCCATCCTGCTTGATCCTGAACTGAAGCCGATCCAGGGGCTGATCGAAGAGATGCTCTTCGCGAACGCACATAGCAAGGCCCAGAAAGCCGCCAACAATCTGGGCAATGCCAGAAACGAATGCGAGGATCTTGCAGAATGGCTCCCGGCAGACGATCCCCAACTGGAAAACAACAGAAGCACTCTGGCCAGACTGGAAAAACTCTATGGCGGCGGCAGTTATTACGGCCTGCGTGAAGTGGAAGGCCGCGCCGAAGGGCTCGTTTATAACTGCCAGAGAATCCGGGGTGAAATGAACACCGAACTCAAGGACAAAATCGGCCGATCCTACGCCATTCTGACGTCCTGTGAGAAGTTCTGGCTGCAATACCCGCACCAGATGTTTTTCACCAATTTTGCCGCCGGCCTGAAAATTACCAGAAGCAATATCCTGCAAGCCGACGCCAACCTGGAAAAATACACCGGCGCTTCTTTCGGTCAGGCGCGTGAACTACTGGAGACCTCGCAAAAGGAGCTCCAGATTCTGCGAAAAACCATCAACAGGATGGTCAGCCTGAAAAATATCATCGAAACCGCCATCTCCTTCGGTAAATTCCTGATGCTCAGTGAAATCATCTGTCTTGTCGCAGTGACGGTACTCCTGATACTTTTCAGCGGCGAGGAAGGCCCGGCCATCATGAGCAGCCCTGGTTTTTTCCGGCAGGCCCTGACCATGACCGCCCTCTTCGTCGCCCCCTTTCTGGCCCTTGGCCTGACCGCCAGAAAAAGCAGAGGCTAGGACACAAACTCGCATGCTGAAAGATCTGGTCGGGAAACTTGCGAAGTATTCCAGAAACCCCGTCGCCGTAGATCTTTCCCGCTTCAATGATCCGGTCTCCATCGCAACGAAATGGTCCCCTGCCAGGAGCGGAGGAGCAAACTTCCGGACCCACACCCTGGTTTGGGTCGACCCCGACCGGATTGAGTTCAAACCTTCAATCGGCGCCAAAATATTCTATCTGGTCTTTTTGCTCTCGGGGCTCGGCGTTTTGATCTTCATAATGACCCGGATTCTTTCATCGGAACCGGATGTTCCTCTGGGCGAAATCCTGGTTCCCATTCTGGTCGTCACCCTCTTCACGCTTGGCGGGGTCATCCTGTTCTACATCGCCACCGCGCCGATCATATTCGATCGAAGGCGAAAGTATTTCTGGAAAGGGCGACAGGATCCTGCAAAAATGATTGAGAAAAAGGGGGCCAGGCTCTTCGCCACATTCGGCGATATTCATGCCCTGCAGATTCTCTCGGAATTTTGTCGGGGCCAGAAAACTTCCTACTATAGCTATGAATTAAATCTGGTCCTCAAGAACAGTGAACGAATCAACGTTATCGACCACGGAAACCTTAACCAAATCAGGGAAAACAGCCGAATTCTGTCTGACTTTCTCGACATTCCGGTATGGGACGCGACCCTCAATGGATAATTGCCTCCATGGGATTTTCAGCCTCAGCTGACTTCCAGGGACATTCGTTGATTCAGGGAGAAACGAGAACTGTCTGGATTTGCTGCTCCATAGCCATAACCGTGACCATTGCCATACTCCACAGCACATCGGTGGGAAACAGGTCAACGCATCCCTTGTGAAAAAAGAAGTCAACTCTGGCCGGGAACTCTTCGTCATCGACCCAGAGGATCAGGGTGACCGGCATTTTCGGGAAGGGAAATAGTTTGACCGCCGCATCCCCGTATTCCGACACTTCCCCGCCCAGCAGCTTTCCCCTTTCGATAAATCCGGCAGGATCGGCGCCGAATTTTAGCGCAATCCGTTCCACGGGCAACACATGGGTCCCGGTGACGAATATCTGCCCACCTTTTACCTCCGAAGGGCGGATCAATTCACCGGCGCTCGTCATGTCCTGAGCCAGGATCAGATACTTCAGAAGAGCCAGATCAAAAAAATGGCCCGTTCTGTTCAGGAGATAATCAGCAATCGATGATTTTCCGAAAATCCTCCGTTCCTGCAGGGAGATGATAATATCCTGCCCGAAGGATCTGAGCATACAGACACCTGTTTCCTTGTCAAAACTCGCGCCGGCCCCGATACAGGACTCCTCCGGATCAAGCTCCAGAAAAAGCCGCCAGGAATGCTCGTGCCCGGTCAGCGACTTCACCTCAGACATCTGTTTGCCTTCAATCCTTTGTTTATTGAAAGAATCTGGTATTTATACTGACAAAGAATTCTTCTCCATATAATATGGCGCCGCAACTTTTTATCAATCATGAACATCCGGAACAATCTATGAGTACCAGAATTTTCCTGATCAGGCATGGCACAACCGGTGCCAACCTGAACAACATCTTTGCCGGGCGTTCAGATGAACCCCTGCATCCAGAAGGGAAGCTGCAGCTCTCCCGGGTGGCGGAAAAACTCCGCGGGACTGGCGTTAACCATATCTATTGCGGGCCCCTGACCCGGACCAGAATGTCGGCAGAGATCATCAGCAAGACCACCGATGCCCCGCTTGAGACACATGACGCCTTCAATGAAATCGATATCGCCCACTGGGACGGACTGACCAAGGATGAGATCCGGGAAAGGTTCGGGCCCGAATACCCGACCTGGCTGGAAACTCCCGAAATGTTTTCGGTGGAATACTGCGAGACTTTAACTGATGTTCAAACCCGTGCCGTCAAAGGAACCGAAGAGATCCTCGCCGCACATCCGGGGCGGAATATCGTGGTGGTCAGCCACCTGATCGTGCTCCGCACCCTTGTCCTTCACTACCGAAACCTCCCGCTCAGCGCCTTCCGCTCGCTCAAGATCGGCAACGCCTCCATCACCGAACTGGTGCAAAGAGAAAATGGGCAGCTTGAGGTTGTATCTGAACGAGAGTAGGTCTTGATAAAGCTGAGTTGAGCAGCGAGGCTGCTCGTACCGATAAGCGAGCTTGCGAGACATCGTGACTTATAGCCGTAGGGTGAAAGTCCTGATTTTCCAACCCATTTTCCGTTATTCACGGCGTGGACCGGAATCTATCTTTCCGCTATGGTTCACTGGAATCTTGACCAGACCCGGAATGACGGATTTGCGGGAACACACGCACCGCACCCCACCGGGATATTTCTGATATCTATCTGATATCTATTAGAATCTGGGGCTTTTTCTAAGCTTTGAAGGCAGGATCCCAAGCTGTTCCCGATATTTGGCAACGGTACGGCGGGCAAGCTTGATATTGTCTTTCTCGAAGATCTCGGCAATGGCGTTGTCGCTCAAAGGTTTCGCGCTGTTTTCCTCCTGCACGATCGCCTTGATCCGGTTCTTGATGCTGAGCGATGACATGGCGTCCCCGCCGTCCCGCCTCTCGATGGAAGAAGTGAAGAAGTACTTCAGCTCGAAAGTCCCTTGCGGGGTGTGGACATACTTGTTGTTGGTGACCCTGCTGATGGTGGATTCGTGCATCTCGATATCTTCCGCCACATCCCGCAACACCAGGGGCTTGAGATGTTCCACGCCCCTTTCGAAAAAATCTTTCTGAAACTTGATGATACTTTCCACCACCTTGTAAATGGTACGCTGCCGCTGCTGAATGCTCTTGATCAGCCAGGCCGCCGATTTCATCTTGTCTGAGATATATTCTCTGGTACTCCCGCCCGCCGCCTTGTCTCCCTTCAGAATATCCCGGTAAAAATTACTGATCCGCAACCTGGGCAGCCCGTCGTCGTTCAACATGATCACATATTCGCCGTCCACCTTGTGGACATACACATCGGGAGTAATATACTGGGGCTCCTCGTCTGAATACTGACGGCCGGGGAAAGGATCGAGGCTGACGATCACATCGATCGCCTCCTGGACACTCTGTTTGCTGCGACCGGTTGCCTTGACGATTCCCGCGTAATTTCTGGTCTCCATCAGAGAGAGATGGTCGCGGACAATGGTCGCCGCGAGGCTCTTGTCCAGATCAAGCCTTTCCAGCTGCAGCAGAAGGGATTCCTGAATGGAGCGGGCGGCGATGCCCGCCGGGTCCATATCCTGGATCAGCTCGACCATATACTCGGCAGTATCGTGATCGCACCCGGTTTCCTGCATGATGGTTTCCAGATCAACTTCCAGAAATCCGTCCCGGTTCAGGTTGCCGATGATGTACTCCCCAACTTCCACCTCCTCGTCGCCGACGGCGGTAAGGTTCAGCTGCCACTGCAGATGGGACTGCAAATCAGGCTTGCTGGTGAGAATATCCAGCCTTGAGGGGAGGTCACTTTCCTCGCTTGGTTTAAATGACGGCAGGGGCTCATACTCATTGGCATAATCCTGCCAGTTGATTTCCTGCAGGGAGGAATTGGTGTCCATCCTCACTTCGGTGGTTACCTGGGTAAACTCCTGGTCGGACTGAAAGTCTTCGGCGCCCGCCTCCCTTTCCCGCGCATCTCCGTTTTCCTGATCGGCTGACAGACCGATATCCTCGAGAAGCGGGTTCTGGTCGAGCTCCTCTTGAATGGTCGCGGCCAGTTCAAGTCGGGAAAGCTGGAGTAGTTTTATTGCCTGCTGCAGCTGGGGGGTCATCACCAGTTGCTGGGCTAATTTTAGCTGTTGTCTGAGTTCCAGGGCCATGGGGGTATTATCTTACTTAACCGTTCTGCTGGCAAGCTGTTTTAAAGTGCCGCAGGATTAATCGCCATCGTATTTTTACATTTTAAAATTTTCCCCGAGGTACATCTGTCTTGCCTCATCACTGTTCACTACTTCCTCCGCCCTGCCGCTGGTAAGAATCCGACCGCTGCTGACGATATAGGCAAAATCACAAACCGACAGGGTCTCCCGCACATTGTGGTCGGAGATGAGTACCCCGAGACCTCGCTCTTTAAGGTCGGTAATGATCTGTTGCAGGTCGGTGACCGACAGAGGATCTATCCCGGCAAACGGTTCATCCAGGAGAATGAATTTCGGGTTGGTGGCAAGGGCCCGCATGATCTCGGTCCGGCGTCTTTCCCCTCCGGACAGTGAATGGGCCTTGTTCTTGGCGAGATAGCCGATCTTCAGATCACCCATCAGCTGGTCGATCCGGTTACGGATCTCCTTTCTGGAAAGACCAAGGGGTTCGAGAACAATCCGCACATTTTCCTCAACGGTCAATTTCTTGAACACCGAGGAATCCTGGGCCAGGTATGAGATGCCCTTCAGCGCCCTCTTGTGGATCGGCAGTGAAGTAATGTCCTCGCCATCCAACAACACCGCCCCGGAATCAGGCCTGATAAATCCGGCTATGGTATAAAACGACGTGGTTTTCCCCGCACCGTTGGGACCGAGCATGCCGACAACCTTTCCGGTTTCCACCTTGAGGCTGATACCATCAACCACCCGCCTTTTTTTATACTGCTTGACGATGGACTTCGTTTCGAGAACCGACAATTGAAATTCCTTTATCATTTACCGGGGCCGGAGTCGGGATAGAAAAAAGCCTTGACCCTGCCCCCCTCTGTGTCTCCCTTGTTTTCGACGATGCTTTTGCCCTCGTCAAGATAGAGGGTGATCCTTTCCCCGGTCACCATGTTGTTGTCCTGCCAGACTCTGGTATTGCCGGTCAGGACAACCTTTCGTTCACTTGAAAAATAATCCACCTTGTCACCGGTGGCCGCCCAACCCTCCCTGATAATCTCGACATGCCCCGTTGCCAGCAACTTTTCAATGGACTTGGTTGCTGCAGCCGCAACAGGAGCCTCATCTCCGGCCTCATCCTTTTTATACTGGACGGTCATTTCGTCAGAACGAATGACAAGATCAACCTGCCGCGCTTCAACATTGCCGAAAAAACGAACGGTGCTCTTGTTCTGCTCCGACTCCATCCGATCAGCTTCGATATGAATCGGTCCGCTGGAACCCTTGTCGCCGGCGGTTACCGCTCTCACATTCTGGACTGCCAGAAAACAGGCCGTAAGCAGCACCGGGATACATATTTTTTTGTTCACCAGACCCATTATCACTCTCCAGAATTGCTTGCCGGACAATGCCCCAATCTACTTCCTGAACCGATAAATGTAAACAGGGCAACTGCTATTTCCCGCTTCTGTGACCGCGCTTCAATTGAAGCTCCCCGCGGCAGATAGCAAACGGAGTGTGACTTCAGCCACGGGGAATCTCCGTATGGAAAGCTACTTACATCAAATTCGCTCACTATCCCCCCAGCAGATAGCGAACAGCGTGAGACTCCGGTAAGGGGAGCTGCGACACTCCGAGTCTCCTTGCAGTCGCTTCCATGAGCTGCGGGGAATGCCTTTCGCTATGAATGTTCAACCAGCTCGACAGCCATCAACACACCCGAATAACACCTTTTAAGAAACACCGCCTTTCTCCGGCAAAAACAACTCTCCCTCCAACATATTCTTTACATCTATATGGGAGGTAATTATGATTGCCGGGCAAGAATCACCGGTCTCGGAAACATTGTTGTTCCCCGTGCAACATCCGGCGGTCTCAATACCCGGAAGATGTGACCAGATGCGGAAAAGATAAATCCAAACGGATACAGAACGTCTACCATGCAAAAGATTATCGAAAAAGCCAAAATCCTGATCGAGGCCCTTCCCTATATCAAGGAGTTTTCAGGTCGCAAAATTGTCATCAAATACGGCGGCCACGCCATGGTCGATGAAGAACTGAAAAAAAACTTCGCCCTGGACATGATCCTGATGAAATACATCGGTCTGAATCCGATTATTGTTCACGGTGGCGGCCCGCAGATCAACAAATTTCTGGCCAAAATGAACATCAAGTCCGATTACGTTCAGGGGATGCGGGTCACCGACGGCGCCACCATGGATGTGGTTGAAATGGTTCTGGTCGGCAAGGTCAACAAGGAGATTGTCGGTCTGATCAACTACTACGGCGGCAAGGCAGTGGGCCTTTCCGGCCGCGACGGCGATCTGATCAAGGCCAAAAAAATGCAGATCATGAAAGACCAGGTTGACACTGCCCCCCCGGAGCTCATTGACCTCGGGCGGGTCGGTGAAGTAACCGAGGTGAACCCGGACATCTTGAACACTATTGATGCACGCGATTTCATTCCGGTAATCGCCCCGGTGGGCGTCGGCCCGGATGGCCAGTCATACAATATCAACGCCGATCTGGTGGCGGGAGCCCTGGCCGCGAACCTGAATGCCGCAAAGCTCATTCTCCTGACCGATGTCGACGGTGTCTTGGACACGGATCGCAACCTGATCTCAACGCTGACCTGCAGTGAAGTTGACCTGGCAATTAAATCCGGCCTGGTCACCGGCGGGATGATCCCGAAAGTCTCCTGCTGCCGTGACGTGGTCAGGGCGGGAGTCCCCAAAGCCCACATCATCGACGGCCGGCTTGAACATGCCGTTCTCCTGGAACTGTTCACCAATGAAGGAATCGGCACGGAGATAGTGGCGTGAAAAATATCGACATCATTGAAAAGAGCAGCCGCCTTTTCATGAATACCTACAGCCGCTATCCGGTGGCGATGGTCGAAGGAAAAGGCTGTCGGCTCAAAGATGCCGAAGGCAATGAATACCTCGACTTTCTCTCCGGGATTGCGGTCTGCAGCCTCGGCCACTGCCACCCGGCAGTCACGCAGGCCATCTGCAACCAGGCCGGGAAACTGGCTCATGTTTCGAACCTCTATCACACGCTGCCGCAGACAGAGCTTGCCGAATTGCTGATCGCACACTCATTTGCCGACCGGGTTTTCATGTGCAACAGCGGCGCCGAAGCCAATGAGGCCGCCATTAAACTTGCCCGCAAACACGGCGGTGAAGGCCGGTATGAGATTATTTCCCTTGAGAGTTCCTTTCACGGCCGGACCCTGGCAGCCATTGCCGCCACCGGCCAACCAAAATTCCACAAAGGTTTCGAACCGCTGCCGATCGGCTTCATCCATGCTCCCTTTGGTGATATCGAAGCTCTGACGAATCTTGTTTCCGCGAAAACCTGCGCTATCCTCTGTGAGCCTTTACAGGGAGAAGGCGGGGTTCGCCCCCTGGAGAAAGAATATCTTGCGGCGATCCGTGCCCTCTGTAACAAGCATAACCTGCTGCTGATCTTTGATGAGGTGCAGGTCGGCATGGGCCGAACCGGGACCCTCTTTGCCTATGAACAATTCGGAATCACTCCCGATGTCATGACCCTTGCCAAAGCCATGGCCAACGGCCTGCCCATCGGCGCAGTGCTTGCCAGAGAAGAGGTGGCGGCATCATTTGATCCGGGAAGCCACGCTTCAACGTTCGGTGGCAACCCCATTGCTTCTGCGGCAGCCACGGTGGTGGTAAAAACCCTGCTGGCCGGAGATTTCCTTGAACAGGTTCGAGAAAAAGGCGGATATCTTGCCGCCAGGCTTGCCGACCTGGTCTCCCGCTACCCGGAAATCGCCATCAGCGTTCGCGGCCTCGGCCTGATCCAGGGGCTGGTCCTCTCACCGGAGTATATCTGCAAAGGAACGGAGATCATCAACAAGTTGTTCGCACGACGGATCCTGGCCAATTTCGCCGGCAACAAGGCATTGCGTTTCCTGCCACCGCTGATCATCAGCCATGCGGACATCGACATCCTCCACCATGAGCTGGACGTGATCTTTTCTGAAAATCACTAACCCCCGACCGTCCTTCAACCTCGTGTTCTTCCATTACAAAAGCTTTGCAAATTCGTTTCTTTTTTTGTAATGGTACATGTTTCCCGGCGAACAAGGGGCTTCGTATTGTCGGGAAAAAATCTATTTCGATCAACAGTCGGCTCAATCACGCTGCACATCCGGCCCTGCAGCTCAATGATTGGGCCCATATTATTTTGTCGGTCTCACAATTTGTTCCGGGCCGGCAGCAAGATTCATCAAACTTTTAAACTGGCCGCCGGCTCATGCATTGCCCTGATTTTGCAGAAAGCCAAGCAGAGAATACGCTTATGACCCGACATCTTCTATCACTCTGGGACTTCGACAAGACACAGCTGACCGAGTATCTTGACCTCGCGCTGCAACTGAAAGGAGAAAGCACGGCGGGAATCCGCCACCAACAACTGGCAGGAAAAATCATCGGCATGGTGTTCGAGAAACCTTCAACCCGAACCAGAGTTTCTTTCGAGGCCGCCATGTACGGTCTTGGCGGCCAGGTGATCTATCTTGCCAGTAAGGATACCCAGCTGGCCCGCAACGAACCCCTGAAAGACATGGCCCGGGTCATGGACCGATATGTTGACGGCCTGGTGGTCAGAACCTTCGGCCAGGAGATCGTCGACGAACTGGCCAAGTACTCATCAATCCCGGTGATCAACGCCCTGACCGACAAACACCATCCCTGTCAGATCCTGAGCGATGTCATGACGGTGATCGAGAAGAAAGGGAAGATCGAAGACCTGAACATTGCCTGGGTGGGAGACGGCAACAACATGGCCAACTCATGGATCCAGGCAGCAGGGCGACTCGGTTTCAACCTCAGCCTTGCCTGCCCGGAAGGCTATGAACCCGATCAGGAAATCCTTGCTGCGGCTCAGGCTGAAGGTCTTGGCAGGATCGAATTGATGCGCGACCCGGTCCACGCGGTCAGAGATGCCGATGTAATCAATGCCGATGTCTGGGCCAGCATGGGCCAGGAGAGCGAATACGAGGCCCGGCTCAAGACATTTCAGAAATACCAGGTGAACAACACTCTGCTGCAGGAGGCAAAAAAGGACACCATCGTCCTTCACTGCCTGCCCGCCCACCGGGGAGAAGAGATCACCGATGAAGTTCTTGAAGGCCCGCAATGCGTGGCCTTTGACCAGGCTGAAAACAAAATGCACATCCACAAGGCAATCCTCGCCCTACATTTATCATAAGCTCAAGACTACTTTCGGAGACAGAATGGCTGCTGACATCAAAAAAATCGTTCTGGCGTATTCAGGTGGCCTGGATACCTCGGTTATCCTCAAATGGCTGAAAGAAGAATACAGGTGTTCCGTCATCGCCTATGCCGCTGACGTCGGGCAGCATGAGGATTGGGACAAGGTCCGTGAAAAAGGGCTTGCCACCGGAGCGGAAAAAGTCATCATTTCCGACCTCAGGGAAGAGTTTGTCCGCGATTATGTTTTCCCCGCTTTCCGGGCCAATGCCATTTACGAGGGATCTTATCTGCTCGGCACCTCTCTGGCGAGACCGATTATTGCCAAGGAACAGGTCCGAATCGCCGAACTGGAAAATGGTGATGCGGTGAGCCATGGCGCCACCGGCAAGGGAAACGATCAGGTGCGTTTTGAACTCACCTATATGGCATTGAACCCGAAGTTGAAGATCATTGCCCCATGGCGCACCTGGGACCTTAACTCCCGGACCAAGCTGATGGCTTACGCAGAGAAACACGGGATCCCGGTTCCGACAACCAAAAAAAACCCATACAGTTCCGATGAAAATCTGCTGCACATCAGTTTTGAAGGAGGGCTGCTCGAAGACCCTTGGAATGAACCGGAGGAGAGCATGTTCAAGCTCAGCTGCTCACCCGAGGCCGCTCCGGATAAACCGACCTACATCGAGATTGACTTTGCTGCCGGCAGCCCGGTGGCCATTGATGGGGAGAAGCTTTCACCGGCTGATCTGCTGGCCCGGCTGAACCGACTGGGCGGCGAGAACGGAATCGGCCGCCTTGATCTGGTGGAAAATCGCTTCGTCGGCATGAAATCCCGCGGAGTTTACGAAACACCCGGCGGCACCATTCTCCGAGCCGCCCACCGCGATCTTGAAACCATCACCCTTGACCGGGAGGTCATGAAGATCCGGGACAGTCTGGTGCCCAGGTACTCCGAGCTCATCTATAACGGTTTCTGGTTCTCGCCGGAAATGAGGCTCCTGCAGAAGACCATGGATGAATGCCAGACAATGGTCAACGGGGTTGTACGGCTGAAACTGTACAAGGGAAACTGCATTCCCGTAGGCCGCAAATCGATCAACTCTCTCTACCAGGAAAGCTTTGCAACTTTTGAAGAGGACAATGTTTACACCCAATCGGACGCCGGCGGCTTTATTCGCCTGAACGCCCTGCGGCTCACCATCAATGCCCTGATCCAAAAAAACATAGGTTAAGCCATGTCCGACAAGCTCTGGGGAGGACGTTTTTCATCGCGAACCGCCGCCTCCGTTGAATCCTTTACCGCATCGATTGATTATGACGCCCGCCTCTACCGGCATGACATCATGGGCAGTATTGCCCACGCCCGGATGCTCGGCAGACAAGGATTGATCAGTAACGAAGAGAGCAGTCGGATCATAGCCGGCCTGCAGGAAATCGAAAAGGAGATCGAAGAAGGCAGGTTCACCTTCCGCCCTGAACTCGAAGATATTCACATGAATATCGAAAAAGCGCTGGTGGAAAAAATTGGCCCGGCAGGGATGAAACTGCATACCGCCAGAAGCAGAAACGATCAGGTGGCTCTTGATATCCGCCTCTATCTACGAGATGTAATTGCCGAGCAGACCGACCTGCTCATCGCTCTACAGAAGGCATTTGTGCAACTGGCCAGGAAAAATCTTGGCGTGATCATGCCGGGCTACACCCACCTCCAGAGGGCGCAACCCGTCCTTCTTTCCCATCATCTTCTCGCCTATTTCGAAATGTTCGGCCGTGACCGGCAGCGACTCGCCGATTGCCTGAAACGGGTGAATATCATGCCCCTCGGTTCTGCCGCACTGGCGGGAACAGGTCTACCCATTGACCGGGAATCAGTGGCAGCAGAACTTGGCTTTCCGGCCGTCACCGCCAACAGCATGGACACCGTCGGCGACCGGGATTTTGCCATTGAATTTGCCTCGGCGGCAGCGCTTATCCAAATTCACCTGAGCCGTTTGTCCGAGGAACTTGTTCTCTGGTCCAGTGAAGAATTTTCCTTTGTGAGGCTTGCCGACAGCTACTGCACCGGCAGCAGCATCATGCCGCAGAAGAAAAACCCGGACATCCCGGAGCTGGTGCGAGGGAAAACCGGGAGGGTCACCGGTAATCTGGTCTCCCTGCTGACCATCATGAAAGGGCTGCCGCTCACCTATAACCGTGACCTGCAGGAAGACAAGGAGCCTCTTTTTGACACCATCGACACGGTGAGCGCCTGTCTTTCAATTACCGCCGAAATGCTGAATCATACCGAATTCAACACCGCCCGGCTGGCAAATGCCGTCAGTGGCGGCGGGTACATGACGGCAACGGATATGGCCGACTATCTGGTGGGCAAAAACATCCCCTTCCGTGAAGCCCATTCCATCGTCGGCAAGAGTGTCGCCTACTGTATTGACCAGGGAAAGGACCTGACTGATCTCACCCTTGATGAACTGAGAGTTTTTTCTGCAGATATCGATGAAGATATTTTCGTCCTCCTGACTGTCGAGGGCTCTGTAAACAGCAGAACATCCACGGGAGGCACTTCAACAAGCCGGGTTGAAAAGGCAGTGGCCGATGCCGAAAAATCTCTGGGCCTGTAAATAAACAGATGCGCCGATGTCGAACCATAGCCTGGCTGCTGATCCTGTCTGCCGGGCTTTTGCTCGGGAGCTGCGGCAGAAAAACCAGACCGGTCCCTCCGCAGTCGGTTGTTCCGGCCAGGATCACCGATCTTCGCGCCCAGGCGGATGACACCGGAATCACTCTCAGCTGGAGTTGGCCGGACCGCACGGAACAGGGCGGGCGCCTGAAAAGTCTGTCCCATTTTCTCGTTGAAAAAGCGGTATACCGGGCAGATGAATCCTGCCGTGAATGCCCGATCGCCTACAGCAAGGCGGCCAGAATTACCGGTGGCACCCTGCCTGCTGATGCCGCCGGTCGCCGGGCGAGCTTTCGTGACCTGGAACTGCAACCGGGCCACCGCTATTATTACCGGGTTTTTTCCAGCATGGGATGGAATGTGGTCAGTCTGCCGTCCGACCCCGTCAGCCAGGTCTGGCGGATCCCCCTGGCGTCACCTGCCGGATTCACAGCCAATGCCGGGGACGGGATAGTTTCTCTCTCCTGGCAGGCCGTCAATACTGACATTGACGGCCAGACCCAGACCGGAACAATCGCCTACAGAATTTATCGGACTTCCGGTGATGGGCAGCCTGTACCGCTCGGTGAACCGATGTCGGGCACGGAATATCACGATCGGCGGGTCGTGAACGGCACCCGCTACCGCTACCTGGTTATGGCCACTCACGCAGAAGGCGGTGGCGGCCGTTTCAGCGAGTTGGTTGAGGCCACCCCGTCGGATTTGACTCCGCCCCCCGCTCCCCGTGGTCTGAAAGCAATCAGAACCTCCGATGGAACCAGCCTCTTCTGGGACCCGGTTTTTGCAGAGGATCTCGCCGGATACCTTGTGTTCAGAAGAAACGCCTACCGCGCTCCGGAACCTGGTCGGGAGGCAAAAGAAGAGCAGGACCTTGATTATATAGAAATCGGCTCGGTAAAAACTCCTGCAACAAGTTTTACCGACCACCACCTGCCGGAACCTGGCTCCACCTGGAATTATACGGTCAAGTCATTTGATACTGCAAACCCACCAAACTTGAGTCCCTTCTCCTGGGAAGTAAAAATTAAACGGGAAAGACAGAACAATGAATCACTTTAACTTTCAGCATCACGAACTGCACTGCGAGTCGGTGCCGGTAAAAAAAATCGCCGCGGAAATGGGCACACCTTTCTATCTTTACAGCGCCGCCACCCTTCGCCATCATTTCAAGGCATTTGACGAACCATTTCAGGGCATGCCTCATCTCAGCTGCTTCGCGGTAAAATCCTGTTCCAACCTGGCCATTCTCCGCCTGTTCGCAACCCTTGGCGGCGGCGCAGACATTGTCTCCGGTGGCGAGCTCTTCAGGGCGTTAAAGGCAGGCATTGATCCGAAAAAGATTGTTTTTTCCGGGGTTGGTAAAACCAGGGAGGAACTGGCATACGGTCTGAAAGAAAAAATTCTCCAGTTCAATGTTGAATCGGAGCAGGAGCTTGACGCTCTGCAGGAAGTTGCAGCCTCTCTGGGGGTTACCGCCCCGGTTTCCTTCAGGGTCAACCCTGATGTAGACCCGAAAACCCATGCCTACATTTCCACGGGGCTTGCCAAAAACAAGTTCGGTATTCCCATTCAGGATGCGGTCAAGGTCTATGTGAAAGCCCGAGGGCTAAACAACATCAGGATTCAGGGGGTCAGCTGCCACATCGGCTCCCAGTTGACTACCGTGGCCCCGTTCATCGAGTCACTGCGCAAGCTGAAAGTCTTTATAAGCACATTGTTTGAACAGGGAATCGAGATCACTCATCTCGATCTGGGGGGCGGCCTTGGAATTCAGTACAATCTGGAGGAACCTCCTCATCCGGAAGAATACGCGAAAGCGATCCGGGAAGAACTTGGCAACCTCAACTGCACCTTGATCCTGGAGCCCGGTCGCGTTATAGTTGGGAACGCGGGAATTATGGTTACCAGGGTCCAATATACCAAAGAGGGGCCCACCAAAAAATTTGTGATCGTTGATGCCGGGATGAATGACCTTGCCCGCCCCAGTCTTTACGGTGCGTATCATGCAATTCTCGCGGTTGATGCAGCAAAGACAGATTATCAGGTGGCTGATGTGGTCGGTCCAATCTGCGAAACCGGCGATTTCCTGGCCCGCGACCAACAGGTCCCGGTCTGTGAGCAGGGAGATCTGCTGGCCGTGATGAGCGCAGGAGCCTACGGGTTCAGCATGTCATCCAATTACAACTCAAGGCCTCGGGCTGCCGAGATTCTGGTGGATGGTGAAACCTTCCATACCATCCGCCGCCGTGAGTCATACGAAACCCTTATCCGGGATGAAGCTATCCCGGATTTTCTCAAATAATCGTGCAGGTACCATGGAATTCCCGATCCCATTCACCAAGATGAGCGGCACCGGCAATGATTTTATTCTCATTGACAACCGGAACGGCACAATCAGAAAAGATGAAATGTCACACCTGGCCCGAAGGGTGTGCAGGCGACAGTTTTCCGTCGGCGCCGATGGGCTGATTCTGATCGAAAATTCGGACCAGGCGGATTTCCGCTGGCATTTTTACAACGCTGACGGCAGCGAGGCTGAAATGTGCGGCAACGGTGCTCGCTGTGCCGCCCGCTTCGCGTTCAGCAGGGATATCGCCCCGGCCTCCATGAAGTTTGAAACCATTGCAGGTTTGATTTCTGCCGAAATGTCGGGCCTCTCGGTCAAAATCCGTCTCACCCCGCCATCTGACATCATCATGGCCCGTTCAATTGACGTTGCCGGCCAACAGGTAGAAGTTCACTCGATTAATACCGGAGTTCCCCATGCCGTGTATTTTGTTGATGACAACAGTAAATCCCCTGTTGTTGAGATGGGGCGGCTTATTCGACACCACAAGTTGTTCGAGCCTGCAGGCACAAATGTAAACTTTGTGCAGTTGCCGAAAGAAGAACTTTACGTCAGGACCTATGAAAGAGGTGTGGAAAACGAAACCCAGGCCTGCGGCACCGGTGCGGTGGCTTCTGCCCTGATCGCCGCCCTGCACGGGCATGTTACTTCACCGGTAAAGGTCCGGACTTCCGGCGGAGAACAGCTGATCATTCATTTTACCCTGCTCGATGTTGATCCCGGTCTGCAGCAGGGGATTGTCGCAGTTCAACACGAACAGAGAATTTCCGAAGTTTTTCTGGAGGGTCCGGCAAGCTTCATCTATGAAGGGAAGATTCTGCCGGAAGCCCTGTAAGTCGCGGTTGTATTGTTGAAATCTCTGAAGGTTTTATTTGCTTTTTAGCGACCAGTCTCGTAATAAAGACAGGTCGCTTTCCATTATATTATTTAATTTATGATCAGGAGAATATCATGACCCAGTTCAAAGGAGCCTATGTAGCCATCGTTACCCCGTTTACCGAAGGCAAGGTTGATAAACAGGAACTGGCCGACCTTATTGAATTCCAGATTGCAGGAGGCACCCACGGGATCGTACCCTGCGGCACCACCGGTGAATCGGCAACCCTGTCCCACGAGGAACACCACGAAGTGGTTGAGCATACCATCAAGGTTGTGAACCGGCGGGTGCCGGTGATTGCCGGAACCGGTTCCAACTCCACGTCTGAAACAATTGAACTGACCCGCCATGCCAAACAGGCAGGTGCCGATGGTGCTCTGATCATCACCCCTTATTACAATAAACCTTCCCAGGAAGGTTTGTACCAGCATTTCAAGGCAGTTGCCGAAGCGGTTGATATTCCGATTATCATGTACAACGTGCCCAGCCGGACCAGCATCAACATGCTTCCGTCAACCGTTGCCCGTTGCGCCCAGATCCCGAATATTGTCGGAATCAAGGAGGCGACCGGGGACTTGAACCAGATCAGTGATGTGATCAGACTCTGCCCCCCGGACTTTATTGTCCTCTCGGGAGATGACCCGACATCGATGGCCACTGTCGCCATCGGGGGTAAAGGGGTTATCTCCGTGACCTCGAACGTTGCCCCGGCAGACATGTCGGCGATGATGAATGCCGCGCTGGCCGGTGACTATGATGGTGCACGGAAACTGCACTACAAAATGGTCCCCCTGATTAAAGCGATGTTCTTCGATACCAATCCGGTCCCTGCCAAGACTGCTCTAGCCCTGATGGGCAAGATCAAGGCGGCTAACCCTCGTCTGCCTCTTTATACCATGGCGCCGGACACTCTTGACAAGCTGAAGCAGGCCCTCACAGCCTACGGACTAATTTGAATCTCTCTAATGAACCAGGAGCAAATCATGACGAAAGTCATTGTGGCCGGCGCTGCCGGCAGAATGGGCAGACGCATCTCATTTATGGTCGACCAGCACCCGGATCTCCAGCTGGTCGGTGGTTTTGAACAACCGGGCAACCCCGAGATCGGCAAAGATCTTGGTGAACTGGCCGGGGTCGGTCCGGTGGGCGCCTCCCTTTCAGACGATCTTCTGAAAATCATCGACCAGGGAGATGTGATCATTGATTTCACCTTTCACGAAGCCACCATGAAATTTGCCCGTATCGCAGCCGAGCATGGGAAAGCGATGGTGATTGGGACCACCGGACTCAGTCAGGAGAATCTTGCCGAGCTGAAAACCCTCTCCGCAAACTTCCCTTGCGTCCAGTCCCCGAATATGGCTGTCGGAGTGAATGTATTGTTCAAGGTGGCCAGGAAAGTCGCTTCGATCCTTGGCGACGCATACGATATCGAAATCGTTGAAGCTCATCACCGGATGAAGAAAGACGCCCCCAGCGGCACCGCCCTGAAACTGGGCGAAATGGTTGCCGAAGGCGTAAAGCGCGATCTGAACAAGGTCGGGGTTTTTGAAAGGCATGGCATCATCGGCGAGAGAGGCGACAAGGAGATCGGTATTCAGACCATCCGGGCCGGTGATATTGTTGGTGAACATACCGTCTATTATGCCGGAGCCGGCGAACGGCTTGAAATCACGCACCGGGCACACAACCGTGACAATTTCGCCCGCGGTGCCGCACTCGCCGCAGCCTGGATCGCCGGCAAGCAGAATGGCATGTACACCATGTTTGACGTCCTGAATCTTCAAGACCTTTAATCTTCTCTTAGCAAGGAATTTCAAAAACAAATGATCACGATAGAAAAAGCAGACAGACTGAAGCAGCTCCCGCCGTATCTTTTTGCCGAACTGGACAGAAAAAAAGATGCCGTCAAAGCAAGAGGGGTTGACGTTATCGATCTTGGCGTCGGTGACCCCGACTTGCCCACCCCGGACCACATTATCAGCAAGCTGGCCGAGGCGGCAAAGATTCCAGCATATCACCGATACCCGAGTTATTCCGGGATGAACAGGTTCAGGGAGGCGGTCAGTGCCTGGTACAACAAACGTTGCGGTATAAAGCTTGATCCGGTCAAGGAAGTGGTTTCACTCATCGGCTCCAAGGAAGGAATCGCTCATATCCCTCTGGCTTTTATCAACCCGGGAGATGTTGTTCTGGTTCCCAGTCCGGCGTATCCGGTCTACAAGATCGCGACCCTGTTTGCCGGTGGAGTCCCTTATGAGATGCCTCTGCGCAAGGAGAACGGTTTTCTCCCTGATCTCGATGCGATCCCCGCCGACGTTTTGACAAAGGCCAAAATGATGTTCCTGAATTACCCGAATAATCCGACAGCCGCTGTCGCCACCCGGGAATTCTTCGAAAAAGTCGTTGCCTTTGCCAATGCCCACAACATCATGATCTGCCATGATTTCGCCTATTCGGAAATGTCCTTTGACGGCTATGTTCCTCTGAGCTTCCTGGAAATACCCGGGGCCATGGAGGTCGGAATCGAGTTTCACTCCCTGTCAAAAACCTACAACATGACCGGCTGGCGTATCGGCTGGGCTGCAGGGAATGCCTCAATTATCGGCGGGCTCGGACAGATCAAGAGCAATATCGATTCCGGGATCTTTGAGGCAATCCAGGTGGCAGGAATTGAAGCCATGCGCGATGATGCGTCATGGCTTGCCAGGATGCAGACAATCTACACCGAGCGAAGAGACGTTGTCTTAAACGGGCTGGCCAAATTGGGATTGAAGGCAGAATGCCCCAAGGCCACCTTCTATGTCTGGGTCGAAACTCCGAAAGGGTATGACTCTGCCGGAACTGTCGCGCACCTGCTGGAAAACGCGGGCATCGTGACCACCCCGGGCAACGGTTTCGGGGGACCTGGAGAAGGATATTTTCGCATCGCTCTCACTGTTTCAAAAGAAAGACTGCAGGAAGCCATCGACCGTATCCGGGAAATCGGCTTCTGATGTCGCTGGTTTTTATCGCCCTGGGTTCCAACATTGGGGATGGACGCCAGTATCTTGAAAAGGCCTGGAAGCTACTAGGCAATGTCAAAGGAATAACCCCTCTGACTCTTTCTGCCCCATACATGTCAAAACCGGTCAGAAAAACTGATCTCCATGTCGAGTGCCAGGACTTTTCTGAACAATGGTTTACGAATGCTGTCGGGGCCATTGAGACAAACCTTGATCCGCAGACGTTGCTTGAGGCAACCATGGGTATAGAGAACACACTCGGCCGGAATCGGGAGTTGACCGTTGACAGAACCATTGATCTGGATCTTTTGTATTACGATGATCTGGTCATTGCAGAAGAAAGACTCATTCTTCCCCACCCGGAAATGCACAAGAGACATTTTGTTCTTGCTCCACTTGCAGACATCGCGCCGGACCACCGGCATCCGGCATTGCATCTTTCCTCCTCTGCGATGCTACGCGCGCTTCCTTTTGCCGGCAGAGACGTGATCTACAGGACTGCCTGGGAAAAAGAGGTGACTCCCAAATGACCCCGATCAGGATAGTCATACTCACCCTGCTTTTTTATATTCTTTACCGGTTGCTGACCGGTAGCAGGAAAAAAGGTGTTGCCTCAAAGCCCCGAGGCGGAGAGCTTCCGGCCCAGGATGTTCTGGTCGAAGATCCTGTCTGCCACACTTATATACCAATGAAACAGGCCGTTACCGAAAAGTTCGGTGCCACGGTCCATTATTTTTGCAGTCAAGAATGCCGTAAAAAATATACCGCTACTCAACAAGGAGATCAAAAATGAAGTTTTTTATCGATACTGCCAATATAGATGAGATCAAACAGGCTGTTGATATGGGGATGGTTGACGGAGTGACTACCAATCCAACCCTGATTGCCAGGGAAGGAAGGGTCTTTGAGGAGGTTTTAAAAGAGATCTGCTCGATTGTTGACGGTCCGATCAGCGCCGAGGTAGTCAGTCTTGATGCCGTCGGCATGGTCGCAGAAGGCAAGAAGCTTGCCAAAATAAATGACAACATTGTGATCAAGGTCCCGATGACCACCGACGGTTTGAAAGCGGTCCGGTTGTTTGCCGCCGAAGGGATCCGGACCAACGTCACCCTGGTCTTCTCCGCATCTCAAGCGCTTCTGGCAGCAAAAGCCGGCGCTGCCTATATCAGTCCTTTTGTCGGCAGACTCGACGATATCTCCTTGAACGGAATGGATCTGATCAGCGATATCATGGCCATCAATGACAATTACGGCTTCACCAGCGAAGTCATCGTCGCCAGTATCAGAAACCCGGTACATGTCGTGGAATCGGCCCTGATCGGCGCTGATATTGCAACCATTCCTTTCAAGGTTATCGCCCAGTTGGCAAAGCACCCGCTCACCGACATCGGAATTGAAAATTTTCTTGCCGACTGGAAAAAAAGATAAACCATATCAATATGCATATAGTATAATCAAATTATGATGAACAGAGCCGTTGTTATTACGATGTTAATCGTACTTGCAACTCTCCTGACAGCACTCACTGCCCATGCCACCATCTACACCTTTGTAGATGACAATGGAGTAGTTCACTTTTCAAACATTCCTGACGATCCAAAGTTTGAACCCGTTGTCAGGCTTCGACCCAAGCTTTCCGCATTTACCCGGACCGGCCAGGTTATGATTCCCGGCCGATCCGGAGACTGGGAACCCAACCCTGATTCCTATGATCAGCTGATACGGAGTGCCGCAAGTCGGCATCACGTTGACCCCAGGCTTGTGAAAGCACTTATCCGGGCAGAATCCAATTTCGACTATCTGGCCGTATCACGGAAAGGCGCTCTTGGACTGATGCAGTTGATGCCGCTTACTGCCGATGACATGCAGGTTCTTGATCCTTTCGATCCCAAGCAGAATATTTATGGTGGCACGAGATACTTACGAAAAATGCTGGGAATGTTCAATGGCAACCTGAGGATGTCCCTGGCAGCCTACAATGCAGGACCTGGCACAGTAAGCAGGCTTGGGAGAGTCCCGAAATACCGGGAGACCCTGGACTATGTTCAGAAAGTCCAGTACTTCTATCGTGAATATAAATCCAATTCCTCACCATCCAAAAGATGGGCAAAATACTTTTACGATCGCACCAGTTAATGAGCCACCTCCCCTGACAGTGACCGCTCACCTTCCAAACAAGCACGTATTATCCTCTTGCCGACAAGGTTCTTGTTGCAGTTGCCATGACCTCTGTCGGCCTTACCCTATGGTCAGGATTTGATTATTTCTACAAATTTCAAAAATTGTTCCTGGTTTCTCCCCACCAGGCGAAACAATCAAATGCAGGACGACCCGGATTACACCCAAATGCTTTTCCTTGACATCCCTTATCAAACTCTTCTATATTCCTTGCCTGTACTCTACGCTTCCAGAATAATGCCGGAGTGGTGAAACTGGTAGACGCACGGGACTCAAAATCCCGCGGGGGCAACTCCATGTCGGTTCGATTCCGACCTCCGGCACCATACTTTTTTATTAAAAAGGGCTCAGGTCTTGCCTCAGGCTTGATCCGGGCTCTTGTTGTTTAAACGGAAAAAAACCGGCTCCTGACATGCCTTCCCTGCAAAGCTTCTTCGGACTCATTGTCCTTACCCTTAGCTGCTGGCTGATCAGTGAAAACCGGCAAAAGGTGCGGTTCGGTGATGCACTTATCGGTTTAACCCTCCAGATCCTGCTGGCCGTCATTCTTCTTAAACTTCCTTTCAGTCTCAAGCTTTTCGAACTCTTAAACAAAATAGTCACCTCATTGCAGGAGGCAACAAATGCAGGATCCTCTTTTGTCTTCGGCTATCTTGGTGGAGGGGCACTGCCCTTTATTGAAAAACAACCGGGGTCAAGTTTCATATTGGCCTTTCAGGCTTTGCCACTCATTCTGGTGATCAGCGCCCTCTCTTCCCTGCTTTTTTACTGGAAGATTCTCCCGGCAATTGTTGGGATTTTTTCCGGAATCCTGCAGAAAACTCTCCGTATAGGAGGAGCTCTGGGAGTTGGAGCTGCGGCTAACATCTTTATCGGAATGATCGAAGCGCCTCTATTGATCCGCCCGTACCTCCAAACAATGACCAGAAGCGAATTGTTTACTCTCATGACATGTGGGATGGCTACCATTGCCGGAACAGTCATGGTTCTTTATGCAACCATCCTTCAGGACATCATTCCAGGAGGCGCCATGGGGCACATACTGGTTGCCTCAATCATCAGCGCCCCTGCTGCAATCACCGTTTCCCGGATTATTATCCCCAATAGCGGAAACCTTACTGCCGGGAAACCCTCACAGCCCATTCAAGTTTCAAGCTCGATGGATGCGATCACCACCGGGACTGCCAGCGGGGTGCATCTTCTCATTCATGTTCTGGCAATGCTTGTGGTTCTTGTGGCACTGGTTCATCTGCTCAACCAGATTCTCGGATTTTTACCCGACATTTCCGGCTCACCCCTTTCTCTTCAGAGAATGCTTGGAACATTCATGGCACCAGTGACCTGGCTGATCGGGATACCATGGAATGAAGCAAGAACTGCCGGTTCGCTGATGGGCATTAAAACTATCCTGAACGAATTTCTTGCCTATCTCGAACTAGCGAACCTATCCCCCGGTACCCTGCAGCCAAGAAGTATTCTGATCATGACCTATGCAATGTGCGGCTTCGCCAACTTCGGCAGTCTGGGCATAATGATCGGGGGGATGGTAAGCATGGCGCCCGAACGACGACAAGATATCGTTTCTCTCAGCATGAAATCTCTCCTTGCCGGGACTATTGCCACCTGTATGACCGGCGCTGTTGTTGGTATTTTAACTCCTTGAAATCATAACCTTTATGCAATTGAATGATTCCGACCCAGTAGAAATTGAAATTGACGGCGTCCTTGACCTCCATACCTTCCAACCCCGGGATGCAAAAGACGTCGTAATCGACTATCTTGAAGCCTGCCACGAGCAAGGCATCAATCAGATCCGGATCATTCATGGTAAAGGAACAGGAACCCTTCGCGATCTGGTACATCTTACTCTTGAAAAACTTGAGATCGTTCAAGCATACAAACTTGCCGGAGAAGATGGTGGGTCCTGGGGAGCAACGATAGTCGATCTGAATATATCAACCTCGCCGACAGGAATCATCACCAGGGAATAAATTCATGGATCTTGACCTTATCATCAGCAACTGTCGGACCCTGCCGCAAAATAACACTTCCCCTGCTGACAACTCATTATGCTATGTCGCATTAAAGCAGGACAGGATCTTTTCCAACGGACCCATGGCAGAATTGGACAGCAGGTGGCAGGCTAAGCGGGTCATCGATGCTGGGGGTGCTCTCGTTATGCCGGGTTTGATCAACGCCCACAACCACTGCGCAATGACCCTTTTCCGAGGTCTTGCCGACGATCTTCCCCTTACAGACTGGCTGCAGAATCACATATTCCCTGCAGAGGCAAGATTTGTATCGCCGGAAATGGTTTACTGGTGTTCACGTCTGGCCGCTGCAGAAATGATCATGAGCGGTACCACTACAGTTGCCGACGGCTATTTTTTTGAAAGTGATGCCGCTAGGGCGTTCAGTGATGCAGGTCTGCGGTCCGTCGCAGCCCAGGGAGTGATTGACTTTCCTTCCCCGGACGCTCCAAACCCACTCGAGAACATCACTGTAGCCGCCGATTATATAAGGAGCTGGCAGGGCCACGATCTCATCACTCCGGCGATCTTTTGTCATTCCCCCTATACCTGCAGCGCCACGACGATAATTAAAGCCAAAGAGCTCGCCCGTGATACCGGTTGCCGACTGTTTATCCACGTGTCTGAAACAGAGGCTGAAGTGATTCAGTCCAGAAAACAGCATTCTGCAAGTCCGGTCCGTTTTCTTGCAGATCTTGACATCCTCGATCAGGATACCGTCTGCGTCCATTGCGTCTGGCTGAACAACAATGATATACAACTCATCGCTGAAAGCGGTGCCTCGATCGTTACCTGTCCGGAAAGCAATATGAAACTCGGGTCCGGCATTGCTCCGGTCGCAAAATTTATTGCCGCCGGGATACGAGTCGGCCTGGGAACAGACGGCGCAGCCAGCAATAACAATCTTGATCTTTTTGCGGAAATTGATTCAGCGGCAAAGCTACATAAGGCGGTGAGCCATGAGCCGACAGTGCTTCCTGCTGCCAGGGTTATTGATATGGCAACCAGAGATGGGGCAAACCTTCTCGGCCTGAATGATACAGGCATCCTCACTGCGGGAATGAAGGGTGATCTGATCATCGTTGATCTCGATAAACCCCATCTTACCCCACAGTACGATCTCGCTTCCCTGATGGTTTATGCTGCATCCGGCTCAGACGTCGTCACCTCGATAATCAACGGTCGGATCGTTATGGAGGATAGGGTTTTCCCGGATACTGATCTGCATCAGATCATGAATATTGTCCAAGAAATGGCAACAAAGGTCACAACAGCCATTTGACCGCAGCAAACCCCAGGACCAGCAAAACAAGGAAGATAATCGTCAGAATATTCAGGTATCGTTCTATGAACGATCGTATGGGGGCACCGAAAAAATAAATCAGACCCGCTACCATGGCAAACCTGGCTGAACGGGCAAAAAAAGAGACAATCACAAAGGTTGAAAAATCTATCCTGAAAGCGCCGGCGGTTATGGTAAAAAGTTTATATGGCAGAGGCGTGAAACCTGCAGCACCTACCGCCCAGGCATCATATTTCTGATAAAGCCCCTGAACCAGCTCATACTTGCCCCCCAGCCCATAAATTTCAATAATTCTCGCCCCCACCAGATCCATAAACCAGAAACCCAGTGCATACCCCAGTATTCCGCCCAGGACAGAACCAGCTGTACATATCGCTCCGTACCTGAAAGAACGTTCCGGAGAACTGATACAGAGAGCCATCAAAAACACATCAGGGGGGATGGGAAAAAAAGAAGACTCTGCCACCGCAACCAGAAACAGGACCCATACCCCATATGGCGTCTTGAGCCAATCCATGGTCCAGTCGTAAAGCCGTCTCAACGGGCCCCGGTTTCCTCCAGACACTATCCCCTTCACATCTGCCATCCCTGGGCTCCTATTAGACTGACAAAACGCACATGCTCCCCGGGATGAACAAAGACCTCACCCTTTTCTTTTTTAACCAGCATCAATTGCTGGCTCACCCTGTCACCGACCGGTATGACCATTATCCCCGGATCACCCAGCTGGGCTATAAGTGCCTCGGGAATATCCGGTCCACCGGCAGTCACAATAACAGCATCATACGGGGCATGCTGCGACCAGCCCATAGTACCGTCGGCAACCCGACACAAGGTATTAAAACACAATGCCTTGTCAAGATTGATTCTGGCACGGGCCAAAAGCTTCTTAATTCTCTCCACGGAATAGACCCTGTCGCACAACTGTGAAAGAACAGCCGTCTGATATCCGCATCCTGTACCGATTTCCAGGACCCTCTCAGTTCCTTTCAATTCAAGCATCTGAGTCATCAAGGCGACGATATAGGGTTGGGAAATTGTCTGCCCTTCACCTATCGGCAAGGGGAAATCCCCGTAGGCCTGTGCCTGCAGCGCATCCTCAACAAAAAGATGCCGAGGAACCGAGCCCATGGCACTCAAAACGCGCTGGTCACAGATATTGCGGACCAGAAGCTGTTCTTGCACCATTCTCTCTCTGGCTTTACTGAAATCCTTCACTCTGGAACTTGCAAACCCTTATCTACACTGAACTGATTATATTCCTGTTCATTCAAATTGCGGTAATAACAGGTCCTGACCTGATCACCCGTAAACGTTACGGTTACCACCTCATAATCCACACTTCCAAGGGATTTACCAAAAAAAGGCATTTTACGCAGAAAACTTTTCCTGATTGTACGATACGTCCATATCTCTACTTTATCACTGTTCACCCACTGACTGTCCGGCTGACCCAGAAATGCAATGACTTCCTGCCGCGTGGTGCTTTCCGGAACTACAAGACAAACATCTGACGACAGGTGCCTCACTTTCACACCCGTAGAACAGCCCAGCACAAGCAATAAAATAAATAAATTCACGCACAAAGTTTTATAGTCCAAAACAGTCCTCGTTAATTGAAAAGAGTATGGGGAAGAATCAAAGCAACCCTAATATGCAGAGGGAGTGAAGGGTGAACGGATCCGCTTCAATCAGCCTGCAAACTTTATCAAAGTTACATATATTCGAAATGAAAGTGCAAAGCGATACTAATCATAAATGTTTTATAAACAGGGGGGCAACCTTGCTGAGTCTTTTTCTTTATTATATAAATAACTGAAAAAATTAGGAAATTAGTTGAAATTTTATTGAATTACATATACTTAGATAATATAAGATATAAAAAAACCTAGTAAAATCGGCTAGTTTGAACGTGTTTATTCGGATTACCTGCATCATCAGAGACTTGCTGTATTTAACAAATATTTATGTAAATTCAATGGGTTAACGACCCGGGGGATCGAAAATGCGTTGTCCGAAATGTAGTTTCATTTCCTTTGATGATCTCAATTCATGTGCCAAGTGCACTCACGATCTTTCACTCATCGCTGCAGAATTACAGGGGTCCTGTACCGATACAACTGCAGGTTTTTTTCTGGCACCTGTTATCCAGACTCCCGACATGGCCGATGACGAAAGTTTTTCTGATTCTCAAGTGCTTCCTCCGATAAGTCACGAGCACATTAATTTTGATGAAACCCGTTCCGGGAGCTTTCCCTCCCCAATTGCCGGAGCTGATGACTCACTCATCATGTCCATGGATGACAGCTTTGAAATTAGCAGTGATGAAGATGTCTCCATCGAACTCGGAGAGATCATGCCCATTGATCTTTCACAACTCGATTCAACCCAGGTTCTTGACAACTCGGAACTTGACGACACCGAAAGCATCTCTTTTGACGACGGAGAACTGGAACTTGACCTTACCGACAGTTTCGGCACTGACCTTGATGATGCAGATGAAAGCGTCGGTCTCGACCTCTCCGAAACTCCTCACCTGGATGACACAGGCCTTGATCTTGACATTGCTGAAGATGGCGAAGAGCAGTTTGAATTAAGTGATATCGACCTGGATAACACCATCGATGATGCTGACATTGATCTTGATGAAGAAGACACTGAAACTTCTGAAGAGCTTGATTTATCTGATGTTTCAATAGAAGATACCAGCCTTGATCTGGACTCAGAGGCACTAGATCTCAGTGATGATGATACTCCCGGTGAAGCAGCACATTCAGAAGGAGTTTCTGTAGAAGATCTAACCGACGAATTCCCGGCCTTAGAGACCGACGATGACGATCTGGAGCTCGGAGATGAACTTGTAGCCGAACTCACTGCTGATGATCAGGAGATTGATGACTCCGATGTCGAAATAGAAGATCTGACTGGAGAATTTCCTGCCATCGACATGGATAGCCCAGAAGATGACGCCCCTGCCCTTTCCCTTGAAGACATAGACGTCTCCGATCTTGTTGACGACAGCGGAGCTGATAATATTGAACTTGAAGCAGAAAACATTGACGAAGAAGTTGACCTCTCATCATTGATGGACTCAGTCCCCTCTGATCTTGATGTCGAATCATCCGACGACCTTGATCTTGACATGCTTGATGATCAAGACCTTGAAGATGTTAACGACGGGCCAATGATCCAGATAGCCGCTGCAGATGGAGATGACCAGGAAGGTATTCCGGAAATAGAGTTACTCATGGATGAGGAAGACGATGACGACACCCCTCCAGATCTTCCAGCATAAAAATCTCTCAAAATCGCCTTCAATCAGGAAAAACCTTGACAACCCCATCTGCTTTTAATAATGTACCGCCCACGATTTTGCCGAGATAGCTCAGTCGGTAGAGCAACGGACTGAAAATCCGTGTGTCCCTGGTTCGATTCCTGGTCTCGGCACCATACATAATAAAAAAAACCGACAGACCCCATCAACTGGCCTGTCGGTTTTTTTATTTCACCAACCTCGCCCCCCTCTCCCGCAGAAAAGTGTTTCACGTGAAACGCCTCTTTTATCCATTGCCTTCCGATAAACAACAATTTCCAAACACCACCACGCACCCTGAAAGTCGCCAGCATGAAAGGTGGACATTTTGCATTTTGTTTCAAAACACTCACACAATCTAATCTTTTTAATGCATACGGCCGCCATAGAGAAAAAAACAATTCACCAAAGGAAAACATAAAAATCTCACTTGTAAAAAAATGCCCGGCCCTTGAGCAAAGATTGCCGAGGTGAAACATATTGTCGGGGCGCAATTTGCCAACCTAATTTGTCGCACAGGGCTTGAGCAAAACCTTTATCAAGTTAAAAAATACACAAACAATGTTTCACGTGAAACATTATAGGCAAAAATATCGTCCGAAAACAGGTTATTAGTTTGCTTGATCTTGAGAATGCTGTAAAAAGAATATAGTAATGAACCAGTAAAAAGCCTAAGCGCAAAAACCCCTTCTCCACTCTTCTCTTTGAACATAAAGGAATAATCCTAAAAGGCATTTTATGAAAAAAAACAATGGTGGGAAAATAATCGCTTTAGCAAACCAAAAGGGCGGGGTCGGCAAAACAACTACAGCCATAAACCTTTCCGCAGCCCTGGCATCACTTGGACAAAAAGTCCTTCTTGTAGACTCTGACCCCCAAGGAAATGCCTCAAGTGGGCTAGGGATTAACGCAAAAGAAAAAGAGCACCATCTCTACCATTGCTTTCTCGGAGAGACCGACCCGAGAAATACAATATGTACAATAGCCGAAAATGAAAATTTACATATCATTCCAACTCATATTGATCTAATCGGGGTTGAAATTGAATTGATATCTTCACCACAAAGAGAGCAGTACCTCGCCAAAGCTCTTAAGCCACTGGCAGCATCATATGATTTCATATTTATTGACTGCCCCCCTTCCCTCGGCCTACTAACCTTGAATGCACTTACTGCATCTGATTCGGTTATCATTCCAATGCAATGCGAGTATTTCGCCCTTGAGGGTCTCAGCCAGCTTGTCAGAACAATTCGCTTGGTGAAAAACTCTTACAACTCAAGGCTGGTTATAGAAGGATTATTACTTACGATGTTTGATCGTCGCAACAGGCTGACTTTTCAAGTGGCCAAGGAAATTCGTGACCATTTCAAGGAGCGCGCATACGACACGGTCATACCCAGGAATGTCAAATTAAGCGAAAGTCCCAGTCATGGTAAACCTGTTACCATGTATGACCCTGACTCTGCAGGGGCGGTTAGCTATATGAATCTTGGCAAGGAGTTTTTGAAAAAAGTAAAAACAGGGGGAAACTGAAAAATGGTAAAACATTCTGCTTTAGGAAAAGGACTGAACGCGCTTCTCCCTTCAGATGGCAACGATAATATCAATGACACCGCAACCGGAACTCTGATTTCATGCGCCATTGACAGGATTGTTCCCAATCCATATCAACCTCGAAAGGAAATGGACCAGGAGGCTCTGCGGCAGCTTGCCGATTCCATAAAAGAAAAAGGAGTTCTCCAGCCATTAATAGTAAGAAAGAAAGATGATGGCGACTATGAGTTGGTTGCTGGTGAAAGACGACTCCAGGCAGCCACCATTGCCGGTCTTGAAAAAGTACCCGTGATTATCAGGGAAATTGAACATTCAGATCGACTTGAACTGGCAATTATTGAAAACATCCAAAGGCAGGATCTTTCACCACTTGATGAGGCGGAAGCTTACCAGCGCCTGATGAGCGAGTTCGGGGAAACGCAGGAGTCAGTCGCAAAAAAAGTCGGGAAGCAGAGGTCAACAATAGCCAACGCCCTCAGGTTATTGCAACTCCCTGAATTTGCAAAATCAGAACTTGCGTCAGGGAGAATTTCATCGGGACATGCCCGAGTCCTTCTTTCTTGTCCGGATGAACACACAATGCGCTCTCTGTGTGAAGAAATTCTCAGTAACGGACTTTCTGTCAGACAGGCAGAAGCTTTAGCGAGAAAACTAAAACCAGGTATTCAGCGAAAGAACCTGAACCAAAATTCTGCAAAATCCTCAGAAGATCTAATCCCTGAATCATACTGTAAAGCACTGGAAAATGATCTCGTCAGACATCTTGACACCAAAAGTCGCATTATCCAGAATGGCAGTAGAGGGAAGGTGGAAATTGAATACTTCTCCATGGATGATCTGGAAAGACTTGTCAGTCTAATTACGGGCAATCAGACAATTTCCTGAGCAATTGTCTGGCTGAAAACCACTCTCTGAAGAATAACCATCTACTCCAGGCCCATTCGTGTCATCATACAATATTAAGGGTGAAATACTCCGCAACGAGGCAATCACTAAGGATATATGCCGTCTGACTATTTCGGCACCTGAGATTGCCACCAGTGCCCTTCCAGGCCAATTTTTAATGGTCAAATCCTCGGATAAAAACAACCCCTTATTGCGCCGTCCATTTTCAATCCATCAGACAACTTCCGCTGATCGAATCCAGATACTTTTTAAGAAAATTGGGAAAGGAACACGTTTCCTGGCCAACAAAAAGCAGGGTGATGAATTAGATATTATTGGCCCTCTTGGAAAGGGATTTTCCATACCTGATAAGCCGACAAATATATGCCTCGTTGGTGGCGGAATGGGAGTTGCCCCACTTTTCTTTCTCGCCAAACGGCTCAGCCGGCAATCTGAATTATTCCCGGAAATCAAGGTGCTGCTTGGGGCCGCCAAAGCGGTGGATCTTACCATTATCAGCAAAGATTTCGAAACACTTGGTATCAAACCAGTGTGCGCGACCGATGATGGCAGTATAGGTTATCACGGACTAGTTACAGACCTTTTGCTTACCGAGCTGGACACATCGAAAAAATGGTCTGTCTTCACCTGCGGGCCTCATCCCATGATGCATACTGTAGTCAAACACTCAACATCTTCGGCGTGGTCCTGCCAGGTCTCTCTTGAAACATTAATGGCATGCGGCATCTCTGCCTGTCTTGGTTGCGCGGTAAAAAGCAGCGGAAATAATGACAGACAGTATCTCCATGTCTGCAAAGATGGCCCGGTATTTGATTCAGGAGCAATCTCATGGAAATAAATAATCTGAAAGTAGATGTTGGCGGTATTAAATTACAAAATCCGGTACTCACTGCATCAGGAACATTCGGTTATGGGAGTGAGTTTTCAGACTATGTCAACCTGCACAGGCTTGGCGGAATCATCGTGAAGGGCATTTCCATGGAACCGAGAGCAGGAAACCCTCCTCCCAGAATTGTCGAAACAAGCTCAGGGATGCTCAATGCTATTGGACTGGAAAACGTTGGGGCGGAAAAATTCAAATCCGAGAAAATGCCCTTCTTGCGAGAAACCGGTGCTTCGATCATTGTAAATATTCTTGGTGACACGGTTGATGAGTACCGGGAACTGGCCTGCTTTCTGAACGATGTTGACGGATTATCAGGCATTGAAGTGAATATTTCCTGTCCCAACGTTAAAAAAGGCGGCGTTGCATTTGGCACTGATCCGGTCATGGTAAAAGAAGTAACAGCGGCGGTCAAAAAAAGCACAGATCTTCCTGTAATCATTAAACTTTCTCCTAATGTCACCGATATCACTAATACTGCCAAAGCGGCTGAAGAGAGCGGAGCTGACGCTGTTTCCCTGATCAATACCCTGATAGGAATGGCCATTGACCACCGGAGTCGAAAACCAAAACTAGCAAACATCATCGGTGGTCTTTCAGGACCGGCGATTAAACCTATTGCCTTAAGAATGGTCTGGCAGGTGGCAAAAACTGTGAAGATTCCGGTTATTGGCATAGGCGGAATCATGTGTGCAGAAGATGCAATCGAATTTCTGATCGCCGGAGCAACTGCTGTTCAGGTTGGCACTGCAAACTTTGTTAACCCAGGAACCTGCGAAGAAATAATTGCCGGCATCTCACAGTATATTGAGGATATGAATTATTCAAATGTGAGTGAACTGATCGGTTCCCTGGAAATATAGTTGCCCTGTTCATGTTATCGACTCCAGGAAAGATATTATATCTGCTTAAACTTATTTTTGCTCACCGATCCTCTTGGTACAGCAAGCTGCTCGTATTACTGGGGGTCGTTTATCTGCTGTTCCCTGCCGACTTGATTCTCGACACCTTGCCTTTTCTCGGTCTACTTGATGACCTGAGTTTCCTCTCACTCTTCACCTGGCTTGCCTACCTTTTTATGCCGTTAGAACTTAAACAAATTCTGCGTAGCCGTTTTAACAGATAAAATCAGAGTGAATCAATGATTCAAAACGAGTTGAACACCTTTTGGCAAAACATAGATCATGTGTTCCTGGACATGGATGGCACTCTACTGGACAAGCATTTTGATGATTACTTCTGGGAGCATTTTGTCCCGGAGCGATTTGCTGAAAAAGAAGGTATATCTGTTATCCAGGCAAGAAAATTACTACTGCAGAAATACAAAAATTGTGAAGGAACTCTCGCCTGGACCGATCTTGATTTCTGGTCAACCGAACTCGATTTGGATATTCCGGCACTCAAAATCAAAGTAGACCACCTGATCTGCGTCCACCCATATGTTATTGATTTTATGTTGTTTTGTCGGAAAGTTGGCAAAACTGTAACCATGGTCACAAATGCCCACAGTAAAACCCTGGCTATTAAAATGAACAAAACCGCGCTCAGCGGCTACTTTGATCAGATCATTTGCTCGCAAGAGGTTGGGCTGGCCAAAGAAGATCCCTTGTTCTGGAAACTGCTACACAAACACGTTGTCTATGACCCTGCGAGAACACTTCTGGCTGATGACACGGAAAAGGTGCTGATATCAGCTGAAATTTACGGTATCATTTCACTCATATATGTTGCACGACCAAGCAGTAAATCTCTCCCGAAGAAATCAAAACGCTTTAAATCAATTATATTTTTTAACGAATTGATACCAGAATAGCCTTATTCCCAATTGGGAACATACCGATAATATTCCCCCTAAACTTTGACATAAATTCATAGCCCATGCTATATTCGGTCTTTCAAAAATCGAAACTGAAAATCATACGACTGTTGAAGCTACATATCCAGGAGGCATAAAAGATGAACACAGATACATCAAAGAAAATGTTTACCAAGGCACAAACCCTAATCCCGGGGGGTGTAGACAGCCCGGTCAGGGCATGTAAATCGGTAGGTTGTGACCCAATATTTATTGACAAGGCTTCAGGCGCTAAAGTTTACGATGTTGACGGAAACAGCTACACGGATTTCATCGGTTCGTGGGGACCGATGATCTTGGGCCATAACCATCCGGCGGTAATTGAAGCAATCAGCAAGGCGATGGAAAAAGGAACCAGTTTCGGAGCCCCCTGCGCTCTGGAAATTGATCTGGCCGAGATGGTAATCGCAGCCGTTCCTTCCGTAGAAATGGTAAGGTTTGTCAGTTCGGGCACCGAAGCCACCATGAGCGCCATTAGACTTGCCCGCGGATTTACAGGCCGTAAAGTTATTGTTAAATTCAACGGCGGATATCACGGCCACGCTGACTCTTTTCTGGTAAAAGCAGGTTCAGGAGTTGTGACCCTCGGAATTCCCGGGAGCCCTGGTGTACCGGAAGACATCGTCAAAAACACCTTGTCAATCCCTTACAACAATCCAGATGAACTGGAAAGGACCCTGCGGAACAAGGATCTCGATATCGCCTGTGTGATCATCGAACCGATCGCCGGCAATATGGGCGTGGTCTCCCCTGCACCGGGATTTCTTCAAAAACTTCGTGACCTGACAGCGGAATTGGGAATCCTTCTCATCTTTGACGAAGTGATAACCGGGTTTCGGGCAAGCCTTGGTGGAGCACAGGCTAAATTCGGGATTACTCCTGACCTGACTTGTCTCGGAAAAATCATTGGCGGCGGATTGCCTGTGGGTGCATACGGAGGCAGAAAAGAAATTATGGATATGATCGCGCCAAACGGGCCTGTATATCAGGCTGGTACTTTATCAGGAAACCCCTTGGCAATGGCAGCCGGTAAAGCAACGCTTACCGAACTTGCCAAGCCTGGTTTTTATGAGGAGCTTGACAAGAAATCCCTCTCTTTCGGCACAGAACTTCTTAAAATTGCCAAAATTCATCTGGGTGACAATGTCTGCATGAACCAGGCCGGATCAGTGTTGACACTTTTCTTCACAGCAGGGCCGGTAACAGATTTCGATACCGCCATGAAATCAGATACCGACCGGTACGGACTTTACTATCGCGAGATGCTTGCCGCTGGTATTTACCTGGCTCCAGCACAATTTGAAGGAATGTTCATTTCAGCTGCCCACTCAAAACAAGACCTTGAAATTACACTGGAAAAGGCTGAATCCGTATTCAGAAAAATGAAGTAATGACTCTAAAACCGTTGACTTTGATTTGGAGCCATGCTAAAAAATGAACCGTTATTCAGTCCATGGTATAGATGATGGCTGATAGAAAGGCAGCCAATGTCAGGTAACAGAAAGGAAATCATGAAGCTGTTGGCCGACTTCAGCACCATCGGCATGACAGTTGCCTTTTCAATCTTCATCGGCGTCGGATTTGGTTATTACCTTGACCATAAGGTGTTTGACGGTCGGACTTCACCATGGCTGACTTTGATCTTTCTGGGCTTCGGAGTAGCGGCAGCATTTCTGAATCTCTACAGAATGGCCACCAGAAAAGATTTGAAATGAATGAGAAGGAAGGCGATTCGGCACTGCAGAGCATTCAGCTCATAAGCTGGAGTATTCTGGCGATAATGACAGCGGCAAGTTTTCCGTTGTTTGGTTTTCAAATCACCCGCTCGATTTTTCTGGGTGGAATTCTTGCCAACGTCAGCTTCTGGTTTCTACAGCGAGACCTGACCAGGTTGTTACAAGGTCCTCTGAATGCGGTAAAAAGCAGGTTTCTGATAAAATATTATTTACGACTGACGGTCCTTGCCCTCCTCCTGTATTTTCTTATCAGTGAAGGACTGGTGCATTTTATCGGACTGTTGTTCGGACTATCGACTGTCCTCGTGAGTATTATAACACTGGCAGTAAATGTATTAAAAAAGACAATTCATACCAGGGAGGCATCATAAATAAAGATGGAACATCCGATATTATTCATATCAGTTATCCTGGAAGCACTCCACTTGCCGGTGCCACACGGTCCCGTCGGTGATACGGTTCTGTCAAAACTCGTTTCACCGCACATGACCTACACCTGGCTCGTAATGATCTTTCTGATCGTCATGCCAAAACTTACCATCGGTAAACTGGAAATGATCCCCGGTAAAGGACAGAATTTCTGGGAGGCCATTATCAGCGGAATGGAAGGATTCATGGCTGAAAACATGGGCAAGGAAGGCGCCAGAATGATGTTTCCAATGCTTGCAACCTTCGCTTTTTATATACTGGTTGCCAATCTGATAGGTCTGATGCCTGGCTTTATGTCACCTACCTCAAACCTGAATATTACTCTGGGGTGCACCCTCATCGTTTTCTGTACAACTCATATACTCGGATTCAAATTTCACGGCCTCAACTACTATAAACACTTTCTGGGTCCGGTCTGGTGGCTTATCCCGCTGATTGCTCCCATTGAGATTATCAGCCATCTGGCCCGTATCCTGTCACTTTCAATCCGGCTCTTCGGCAACATCATGGCCAAAGAGACTCTGCTGGGAATTCTGTTCATTCTGGCTGGCGCATATTTCGCGCCACTGCCAATTCTGTGTCTTGGTGTATTCGTTTCATTGGTCCAGGCATTGGTATTTGTGCTGTTGTCGATTCTTTACTTCTCGGCTTCAATGGAACACGCGCATTAATGAAATGATCTTTTGAAATTGCTTAAAAATTTGATTTGGAAAGAAGGCCAACTATTAAAAACTATACGAAGGAGTAACTGAAAGATGAAGAAATTAAGTGTAAGCTCTGTTCTGTCTGTACTCATGGTCATGGCCGCTGCCACTGTGGCAATGGCTTCTGAAGGTGGTTCAGCCGCTGCAGGTAACGTGAACATCGCCGTTATCTGTATTGCTGCCGCCCTTTCAGTTGGTGTTGCGGCTCTTGGTTGCGGTATCGGTATGGGTTCCGGTATCGGCGGTGCCTGCTCCGGTATCGCACGTAATCCTGAGGCTTCAGGAAAAATTACCGTTACCATGATCATCGGTCTCGCTCTGATCGAATCGCTGACCATTTACGGTCTGGTCATTTCTCTGATCCTGCTGTTCGCTAATCCGCTGCTTGGATAAGAACTGAAAAATCATATTGCCTTTTAAAGGCTGCAGGCTTGTCCTGCAGCCTTTTTTTGTTTATCTAATACCCATGACAGAAAAACCATTGATAAACCCTGTACGGGAGAAAAATGAACCCCTCCTGCCTGCTTCCGGCATAATATATATAAACCCCGGCGATATATACAGGATCTCGGCTATACTCGAAAACAGAAACGCCACTTCTCACTTCTTCTTCAACAGCAGATTGTATACCGTAGCAGATGACCACTCTGGTGCTTTTTTTGTGGCAGGTCCGGCAATTGGAGCACCAATGGCAGTCATGGCCCTGGAAAAACTGATCGCACTCGGCGCCAGAAAAGTTCTGGTCTATGGCTGGTGCGGTTCTCTCTGTAAGGACATTGAAATCGGCACACTTCTTCTGCCAACCTGGGGAATCCCAGGGGAAGGCACCTCAAGCTACTATCCGGGCAGAGAAAATCCTGCAAGCTCGGAGACTTTGAGAATGGATCTTGAGACATATTTCACCGCAAACGGGATATCATACTCATCAGGTCCGGTATGGAGTACGGATGGGGTTTACCGTGAAACAACGGACAAGCTTGCTGAATTATCAGCAAAGCAGATTATGGGAGTTGACATGGAGTTTACCGCTCTGGCAAGAGTTGCCGAGTTTAGGAATATTGATCTAGCTGCCGCTTTTCTTGTCTCTGATAATTTGTGGGGAGAAAAATGGGTCGCCGGCTTTCACCAAGAAGCTTTCAGAAAAATGAACAAACACATTTCTACAAAACTGCTTGATGCAGCTCAATTCTTGAATCAGGTGTGAGATGACGAAGAAGGTATTTATCCAGAGCCTCGGGTGTCCAAAAAATCTTGTGGATTCAGAGGTAATGACCGGCTGCCTGATGGAAGCAGGGTATGTCCTTACTGCTGATCCGGAAGGTGCTGATATCCTTCTGGTCAACACCTGCGGTTTCATCCAGCCTGCAGTAGAAGAAGGGATTGATGCAATTCTGGCCCTGACTGAAATCAAGAAGGGTGCGCCGCAGCAGAAACTGGTGGTGACCGGCTGCATGGTCCAGAGATACGGCAAAGAACTTAAAAAAGAGTTGCCGGAAGTGGATCTCTTCATAGGAGTTGATGGGTTCCCGAATATAGTCAGTGAGCTATCTGCACTTGGCGACCTTCAGGAGTCAGTCATGCAACTTCCAGCAACTGATTTTCTGATGAACAGCAATACCCCGCGGACTATATCCACCCCTTCACACCGGGCCTATCTCAAGGTGACAGAGGGGTGTTCAAATCGTTGTTCATACTGCCTGATCCCAAAAATTCGAGGCCCTCTACGCAGTAGAACATTAAGTGATCTGCTTGCCGAAGCGACTCTTCTCGAAAAAGGAGGAATTAAAGAGCTGACCCTGATTGCCCAAGACCTGACAGCCTATGGTCTGGATCTCGGCAAAGACAGGGAAGGACTGATTGATCTGCTTCGGGGTCTGCTCGACAAAACGTCCATTCCCTGGATCAGGTTGCTGTACCTTTACCCAATGCGAGTAAAGGATGAACTTCTCGATCTGGTGGCAGAAAATCCAAGGATCCTACCCTATTTTGACATACCACTGCAGCATATCAGCAACAAGATCCTGAAGGCCATGAACCGGCCGTATACCAGGCAAGATGCCGAAAAACTCATCAGCAAGGTGCGAAAGAAACTTCCCGATGCGGCTATTCGAACAACATTTATGGTGGGTTTTCCTGGCGAAAACAATGAAGATGTTACAGAGTTGATGAGTTTCATGGGCGAGCAGCATCTGCAAAATGTGGGTGTCTTCACCTACTCAAATGAAGAAGGTTGCGAAGCATCTGGATTTGCAAATCAATGCACTGAAAAAGAGAAAGAACAGCGAAAAGCTGAACTAATGGCGCTGCAAGCGGATATATCACTGTCTTTGAACCGGAAACTGGTCGGTACTATCCAGCCTGTCATTGTTGAAGGGATCAGCAGAGAAAGTGACTTGCTTATCGAGGGAAGAACAAAATATCAGGCCGCCGACATAGATGGCTGTGTCTACATAAACGCAGGTGTATGTCAGGCGGGTGATATTGCGGACGTCTTAATCACCGACGCCCACCATTATGATCTGGTGGGCGAAATAGTCTCCTCTACAGAAACAGGGTGAACAAAAGGACGGGCCTCTCAAACGCCTGTATTTACTTTTTCCTTCAATTCCTTGCCCACTTTGAAGAAAGGCAGTTTCTTCGGCGGGACCTTAATGCTGTCACCCGTTTTCGGATTGCGGCCGGTGTAAGATTCATACTCCTTGACCACAAAACTGCCGAACCCGCGAATCTCGATACTGTCGCCTACCGCCAATGCTTCAATCATGGTTTCGAGAATCGTGTTGGTGATCGGACTTGCCTCGCGAAGAGGCAGGTCTACCTCCTGTGCCAGCGCTTCGATCATTTGCGACTTGTTCATGTCTCCTTACCCTTATGAGTCCTTACCAAATATTTTACTCCCGTTGCCCAGTAAAGAATACAGGACAACAGAAAGTAACCAAATATCATCCGAAAAGTCTCCCGTCTCTTCGAACAACACCTAACTATTTGAAAAAACTTGGTATCTCCTGACAGAGATAATCTCCAATTTTTTACTATATACTTGTAAGTAATCGAATGTAAAGAGTTTTTTCAAATAAACAGTTTTCGGATGTCATTTTGGGTCAGCAGCCGGTACTTGCCCTCCGGAATATTCTCAAGCCACAAACCCCCATAAGCCACCCTTTTAAGCTCCTTGACCGGGTGACCGATCGCGGCAAAAATTTTCCGAACCTGTCGTTTCCGGCCCTCATGAATAACAATTCGGATCAGAGTTTCATGCGGGGTCTGATGAAGTACTTCAAGATCAGCAGGCCAGGTTTTTCTTCCTTCGAGCATGATGCCTCTCGCAAGGCGCTGCAGATCTTTTCCGGCAGGAACCCCCCTGACAAGTGCATCATAGGTTCTATTGATCTCGTTGCTCGGGTGTAGAAGCCGCTGGGCAAGGTCTCCATCGTTGGTTAGAAGAAGGGCTCCGGAAGTATCAAGATCAAGTCTGCCGACTGGGTACACCCTGGATTTAAGACCTTTGAGAAGTGTCGTTACGGTGGGTCGCCCCTGAGGATCACTCATGGTCGTGACAAAACCTCTGGGTTTGTGCAACAGGATACAGATTTTATCTGGAGATGAAAGAGGGTGGCCGTCAAACTCGATGTTCTGAAGGCCTGGATCAGCTTTGGTGCCGAGAGAGGTTACAACCTCTCCATCAACCGCAACCCGGCCGGAAAGGATATATTTTTCGGCCTGACGACGCGAACAAATACCTGCCGAGGCAAGGATCTTTTGCAGCCTCTCATTCATGGGACGTCAGGGAAAAAATCAGAAGGAATAATCACCACGCCGGAATTTAACCGTTTCAAGATAAGTAACTGTAGCAACACGATCAAGTAATATGGCCAGAGTGTCATCTTCAGAAAAATGACTCCGTATTTCAAGAAGGGCGAGAGTTTCTTCTTCAAGTGACGAAACGAATGGTTCAAGATCACGGGGAGAAAGAGTGGTGTCGGAAAGGGCGGCACTGTATTGTTCCAGATGCTCTATGGCTGATTCGGTCACCGCAAGGCCATCAAGACGTAGCGATGCCATCCCTTCTTCAGGCATCGGACTAATCGGGACAACACCGCTGACCGGATCAGCTGAAACAGGGGCATGGAGCTTGCTTTCCAGCAGAGACCTGAAGTCTATAGTACTCCCGGTATCCCCTGACTTTCCAGACCTTCCTCGGATCAGCTGCCCATGTTGCAGTTCATTAATTTTCATCTCAATTACCTGTGCTTGTTTATCTGTATTCATTCTATCTTTCGGCACAGGAAGCGTCAAGCATTAACAAATTCTGCGGAAAACGGCAGGCCGCCGACTCCAGCGTATCAAACACCCGCTCATCTCCATCTGGGAGGCATAATATCCAGAAACTTGGCATCGACTTTACTCCGGGTCGCGTCGTCAACCTCAAGAATATGCGGATACCACGGCTTCATCCGGCAATCAATGACCAGCGGTGGCTTGAGACCGACATGAAACCTGTTGACCGAAGAAGAAGCTGCATAAATATCCGCGGCAGGTTCAAAGCGGGTAAACAGGGTCCAGATGAACTCCTGGAGACTTGACGTTGCTGCCCGAGTACTGTCGACCAGCAGAACAAACGGCCAGTCGGCCAATGAATCATGCGCAGCAAGCCTTCCAGCAAGCTCAGGATCATATTTATAGCTGCCCCCCTGAACAACAAGGGTCCCCGGCAGATAGACTTCCGGATTACTGCAGCCTGAGGGCAATTCACCCGTGAATGATTGCGGCAAGGGCCGGAGTGGCTCCTTGCCAAGACCCATCAGCATTGCCTTTGAACCCTTATTAACCGAAGGCCCGGTGTAATCAAGGGTATCCTGGGAAACATTGGCAAAGACAAAAAGATCGGTCTGCCAGTTGACCCTCTCCAGCACATGAACCCAGAGTTTCGTGAAATCTCCAACATCCAGATCACCATCGGTCAGAATCAGAAACTTGGTTAGAGACAATTGGCCTTCCCCGAGGATCCGCAGGCCACTCGCAAACGCCTCCCGCGGGTAGCGATCATTGACCCGAGCTGCTGCCAGACAGTGAAAACCAGCCTCGCCGAAAGTCTTCAACTGCTTTACTCCGCTCATCACCAGAGGAAAAAGAGGCGACAGGAGATCCTGAAGGAAATCACCAATATAAAAATCTTCCTGTCTGGGCCGCCCGACAACAGTTGCAGGATAGATGGCATCCCGGCGATGATACAACCGGTCAACATGAAAAACAGGGTAGGGGTGCTGGAGAGAATTGTATCCGTAGTGATCCCCGAAAGGGCCTTCCGGCCTGCGCATATGTGGCGGCACAGTGCCTTTGGCGGCGAATTCAACAAAAGCAGGAATGGAATGCCCACCCAGCGGATCCTTGACCATGGGCAGCTTCTCCCCCATCAGAAGAGAAGCAAGCATCAGTTCAGGAATGTTCTCAGGCAAAGGGGCAATCGCCGCCATCATCAGGGCCGGGGGGCCGCCGATAAAGAGCGATACAGGCAGACTCTGATTTCTCTTTTCCGCTTCATGGTAGTGAAACCCGCCGCCTTTATGGATCTGCCAATGAATACCGGTGGTTTCATCATCAAAACGGTGAATCCGGTACATCCCGAGATTATGACCGCGCCCCTCGGGGTGCTCGGTATAAACAAGCGGCAGGGTGACAAAAGGACCACCATCGGTTTCCCAGGAGGTAAGCATCGGCAGCTCGGTAAGCCTTGGTGGAGACATTCTTGATTCCAGAATCGGAGCGTCTTTGACCGTTTTCAATCCTATCCTGGTCGCCTGCCGGATAATTGCCCGCATGGACCAGAGCTTGCCCAGAGAAGGAGAAAGATCTTCCATCGTCCGGACCAGATCGGCAACAAAATCAAGGGGGCGCCGGCCAAATGCAAGCTCCAGACGGCGCTTTGAACCGAACAGATTGGTGACGACCGGGAAACTGCTTCCGCGAACATTTTTGAAGAGTAACGCCGGTCCGTTCAGAGCAATGACCCGGCGATGAATTTCGGCGATTTCAAGATACGGGTCTACTGCAACCTCAACTTCAAGCAGTTCTCCTTCTTTACGGAGAACATCAAGGAACGCACGAAGATCTCTGATTGTTTTCATGCCCATATTGAATTCCCTCTACGTTTATCTATACAGATGTGGAAATTGTCTGCTATTATGGTCAAATACTATCCGCCAGAGGCCCTTTGTCGGCCAAAAACAGACGGTGATACTCTTTTTCTGAAAGATGTTTTTTCATCTGACCGGAAAGAAGGTCGACAATATCTATAATATCGGTATCATTCAGCCTGGGTAAAAGCACCGTGAGCAGCTCCCGATCTGCAAATCTGGTGATAAACATTTGCAGAGAGGCTTCATCAGTTTCCCGGTTGAAGCCAAATGCGATATCGGTTGCAGGAGTACTACCGGAAGCTTGAAGGTCATCGGTCATGACAGAGCCCCTTTAATTTCATGTAAATGTTGAAACTTGTGAATAAATCACAGGCGATATACTCAATTAATGCAGAGAGCGAAAACTGAACGTTTAGCAGATGGCCGATAACAAATCAAACATAATCATGATCGGCTGGGTCCAGGACGAACTGGGATACCAGAAAACCAGGTCCCGCAGGATTATCGAATACTCACTGCAACGACTCAAGGAAACACGAAGGTTTATCTCCCTGATCCGGAAGGACTATCAGTCAGGGAACACCGTTCTGGTAGATTTTGACAGCGAAAAGCTGATCATTGACCTGCCCGTTGACTGGCCTGCAAAAATCAGCGGCAAAATTGTGGTCAATTTCAGGGATGAGAGCAACCTGATGAACCACTATGCCGTTCAGATCCTTGCCAGAACAAAAGATTCCATCATTACCAGCTTTCCGGTCGAGCTGTTCAAGCTGCAGCGGCGAAATCATTTCCGGGTCGAGCTGCCCAGCGGAGTGATGGTCTCAATGACCCATCGGGGAGAAAATAAAAGCGGGTTTGCAGCAAAGGATATCAGCGGCAGCGGAATTATGATTTTCCGCAAGAGAGTCCAGGTGTTTGATGTCGGTGACAAATTGCAGAATATCTGTATCCGCGAAGGAAAAGAAAAATCCGGCTCACCTCCGGGTGATGAAAACTGTCTGAAAGTAAAAGATGCTGAGGTTGTCAGAATCGCCTTTGCCGAAGAGTTGAACCTCCATTATGCCGGAATCATGTTTTTCCCGGATAAAAAAGAAGAGGAAGCACTCCTTAAATATGTTCGCCAGCTGGAACTGGCACATCTCAGAAAATGACGACACCACCGAAAACCGGTCTGGTCGGATTTCTCTGTCGTAATCTCAAGCTGCATGACAACTCCAAGTGTTCTGATCACCCTGAGGTTCCGGTGGCCTCCATCAGAGAATCTTCCAGAAAATTTTCCGGGTCCTCGGCCCGTCGAACTCACAGAAAAATATCTTCTGCCAGGTGCCCAGCACCGGCTTGCCCTTTTCAATAATAACCATCACCGAACTTCCCATTAAGGAAGCCATGATATGGGCCGGAGAGTTTCCCTCCATATGTCGGTAAGGATAATTCATCGGTACGATCTTCTGCAGCGCTCCGACCATGTCGTCCTGAACATCCGGATCCGCCCCTTCGTTGATGGTGAGCCCCGCTGTTGTATGGGGATTGTAAATACAGCAGAGCCCGTCTGTAATCCCGGAACCCGAGATCGCTTGACTGATCTCGGCGGTGATATCAACAAATACCATTTGCGACGAGGTGCCGATATTGAATTTACCTGTTTGCATCCTGTGCCTCCGAGATCTTCTTTTCCATGTAACTTTTGCTGCATAATCTACTGCAGCAAAAGTGTTTTTTCATGCATTTTTGCTGCCCGCTTGTCTCTCATGGTTGAGAAGCAGAAACATCTATGCTATTAAACATCCCGGGCCGCACTAGACAAACTATTTGACAGACGACCAATTTAACCGTAATGCACTGATATTATGAATTATTTTCCGATAAACCTCAAGATATCAGGACGCCGCTGCGTGGTTATCGGCGGAGGAAAGGTCGCCGCACGGAAAGTCAAAGGGCTGCTTGAATGCGGCGGCCAGGTTGTGGTCATCAGTCCTGAATTGACCGATGAACTGGAAACTCTGGTGAGAGAGGGGCTCATCGGCTGTAAGAAAAAAAACTATCTGAAAGGTGATCTTGACGGCGCCTTTCTGGTGATCGCGGCAACCGACGACGAAAATGCCCAGGCAGAAGTATACAACGAGGCAGAAGAAAAAGGGATTCTGGTGAACGTTGCCGATGTTCCCGAGAGATGTAATTTTATTCTGCCGGCAACTGTCAGCCGCAACGAGCTTGCCGTTTCTGTTTCCACCGGAGGAAAAAGTCCCGCCCTGGCCCGGCTGCTTCGCAAGAAACTGGAAAAAGAGATCGGTCCGGAGTACGGGGTGCTTGCCGACATTCTCGGATTATTGCGACCGGTTGTCTTAAGCCGCGGTCAAGCCCATGAGAGCAACAGGGATGTTTTCAATGACATCCTTCATGATAATTTCCCGATCTGGATTAAAAATGGGAACTGGGATTTGATCAGGGACCATCTGGAAAATGTTCTGGGGGACGTTATTGATCAGGAGTGTTTAAACCGGATAAAAAACATGATAGAATGTTCAGGATGCGCTAAAAGCAATTAATACGGCCCATAAAAACCCGGCAGCTTCAGTCTTGCTAAAATCCTCCTTTGCAGGAGCTACAAAATGACCTTACTTTTCCAGCTCACCTTTCTGATCTACCTGTTCACGACCGCCACGTATACGGTTTTTTTCTTCAACCAGAATGAGCGGCTGAGACTCCTTGCCAGATACAGCATGATCGTTGCCGGAATCGCCCATCTCGGCTACACCATCGGCCGTTATATTATTTCAGGACACACCCCCATAACCAGTAATCATGAAGCGGTTTCCTTTTTTGCCCTGGCTGTGACCTGGGGTTATCTTTCCTATCGCTGGCGATACAAGGTGAAAAATTTCGGAGTGTTTGTCAGCCCGGTCATCACCGCACTGATGCTGGTTGCCGCGCTTTCTTCCCAGCAGTTTTCCGAACTGCCCCCTGCGCTGCAGAGTCTCTGGCTTCCCGTGCATGCAAGTATCGCAATCCTTGCCAACGGTTTTCTGGCTCTCGCCTTCAGTGGCGGCATCATGTATCTGCTGCAGGAAAGAGAAATTAAAAACAAGCGATTCGGTCTTTTTTACAGCAGGCTTCCTTCTCTGGAAGCCCTTGACAACCTCAACCGTTACAGTCTGGCGACCGGTTTTCCGCTGTTGACCCTCGGAATCATCACCGGTTCGATCTGGGCCAAACAAGCCTGGGGTTCATACTGGCAATGGGACCCCAAAGAAACCTGGTCCCTGATCACCTGGTTTCTCTACGCGGCGATTCTGCACTTGCGTTTCACCGCAGGCTGGCGGAGGAGACGGGCCGCCATCATGGCTATCATCGGATTTCTGGCTGCCCTCTTCACTCTCTGGGGCGTTAATTTTCTTATCGTCGGCGGGCTTCACTCATATGCAAGCTGAAAACATTCTTATTCTCGGTTTAAACCATAAAACCGCACCGGTAGAGATCCGTGAAAAAATGGCCTTTTCCGGCGACAACCCTCTCCCCCTGAAGGAGTTGATGTCTCTGGAGGGATGTGTTGAATGCTGTATGCTTTCAACCTGCAATCGGGTTGAAATAATTTCCGTCAGTAAACATCCCGATCAGACCGGCAGGGCAATGCGCCGCTTTCTTTTCGGTAATTCCGGGCTTTCTGAAGATGAATCGGAAAAATACAGTTATCTGCACACCGGAGATGATGCGGTCAGACATCTTTTCCGGGTCGGCGCAAGCCTTGATTCAATGATCGTCGGCGAACCTCAAATCCTCGGACAACTGAAACAGGCCTATAAGATAGCCTCGGAAAAAAATTGTACCGGCGCCATCCTCAACCGCTTTCTCCATAAGTCCTTCTCGGTGGCCAAACGAATCAGGACCGAAACCAATATCGGCGGCAGTGCGGTATCGATCAGCTTCGCCGCCGTGGAACTTGCGAAAAAGATCCTGGGAGAACTGAAAGGGAAAACCGTGATGCTGCTCGGGGCAGGGGAAATGGCCGAACTTGCCGCCGAACATCTTATCAACCAGGGAATAGATCACGTTGTCGTCGTGAACCGGACCTTTGAAAACGCCGTCAAGCTTGCCAAGCGTTTTAACGGCAGCGCTGCAGGTCTCGATGAACTCCTGACCAAGCTGGAGGACGTGGATATCCTGATCAGTTCGACGGGAGCAACTGATCTGGTACTTCTCCGCGATCAGGTAAAACCGGTGATGAAACAACGGATGAACCGGCCTCTCTTTCTGATCGATATTGCCGTCCCTCGTGATCTTGATCCCGAAATCAATGATCTCGACAACGTTTATCTGTACGATATCGACGATCTCAAGCATGTGGTCGACATCAATAAGGCGGAAAGGGACAAGGAAGCGGCGAAGGGCGAAAGGATAGTAGCCGAAGAGACCATGAAATTCAGGCAATGGCTGGATGGCATGGAAATAACGCCGACCATTGTGGCGCTCCGAAAAAAAGCCGGCCTGATCTGGGAATCAGAGGTTGCTCGAACACTTGCCAAAATGGATGACCCTTCTCCTGAAACCATTGAATCCATTAAGAAACTTGGCAATGCCATTATCGGCAAATTACTTCACAACCCGATTCTCTATCTCAAATCGGAAGGGCATGAAGAAAACAAGTCAGAACGTTTGGCATTAGTTCGCCAGCTCTTCGCTCTGGATGACAGCGATACGGATGATCCCGAGAGTCTGTAGAAGCTGTCCCCCGGCAGAATTCTCCGAAATCCTTCCCCTGTTTTTATTGACATCATGCATGCAAGTGGGTATGTTAGCTGGTTTTGGTGGCCGGGGCATCTCTTTCTCACTCTCAAGACCCGGCATTTTGGCCACAGGTTCAGACACATACGACAGAACGTTCCTTGAGGATCGTGGCCTGGGAATAAAAAGGAACATATTAAAGGAAGTGTATCATGAGCAAGAGAACTTTTCAGCCGAGCAATCTTAAAAGACACCGCACTCACGGATTCCGCGCCAGAATGAAAACCAAATCCGGCAGAGCTGTCATCAGCAGCAGACGGGCAAAAGGTCGCTACAGACTCGCCGTCTGATAAGCCACCACTCTTTTCCGGGTGGTTTACCTGTCCATAAATCGATCCTTTATTGCAGTCAATGGAGTCATATTCGCTTCCTAAATCGTTCCTGTTGAGAAAACCCTGGGAATACAGAAGTGTTTATGACAAAGGCAGAAGGATCAAGGGGAAAGGTCTTACCATTATCTACACCCCAAATGGCAGACAGGAAAACCGCCTGGGCATAAGTGTCCACGGGATCAGAAAAGCAACAGTCAGAAACAGAATCAAAAGGGTTATCAGAGAGTTTTTCCGGTTACACCGCAATTTCATCGGACCGGGTTCAGATATAGTCTTTGCTGTCCGGGAACCATTCAATGCGGACAGTCCGGAAATGGTCAGTCATTTCATTGATACCATCATGAAAGATCGCCGTTCCAGCTCCTGATCTTCCAACCCCTTAAGTTTCCAGAGCTTCAGCCCCCCCGCAGACACAAATTTATTTCTATTAAACAAATAATTTCAGGACGTTACATCAAGTATGACCAGAACAATATGCATTTCCCTGGTGAGGCTTTATCAGATCGCCATATCACCCCTTTTGCCGCAAAGCTGTCGCTTTTTCCCAACCTGTTCTCAATACGCAATTGATGCCATAGAACTCCATGGATCCAGCCGGGGAATATATCTTGCCATCAGGAGAATTCTTCGTTGCCACCCGTTCAACAGAGGCGGTTACGACCCGGTCAGACGCTGACCCAACTGAAAACTTCACGTTAATGGTCCTGTGACTAATGACAAAACAAGAACCTGGCCGCATTCACTAGCGTTCGGAGCCGGCTGCTGCCGGGAGGAAGAAACACATGGATAACAAAAACGCTTTACTGGCCATCATGCTGTCAATGGCTGTTCTGTTCGGATATCAGCTTCTTTTTCCACCCCAGCAGCAAACTCTCCAGAACACTCCCTCTCAGCTTCAGACCGAATCATCCATCCCGGCATCGACGGAATCAGCTCCGCAACAGGTCAGATCGGTTGAAAGCCTTGATGTAAAAAACACCACCCCCGAAAACCTTGCCCCGCAACGTGCTTCTCGCGACATTAGAATTTCAACCGCCCTTTACGATGCCGTCTTCACAGAAAACGGCGGGACCATCAAAAGCTTCAGGCTGAAAGAGTATCGTGAAAACAACAAAAAGGATTCCGGACCCAAAGAACTTGTAACGAAGGGGGATGGCATTGAACTGCCCCTTTTCTTTTCCTGGGGAACCGATCCCTCTCGAGTCGTCGAAGTTCCGTTTTATGAATCAGATTCCCAGATTCTTGAAACAGCACCTTCGGGCCTGAAATCTCTGGTGATGACGACCCGGGTTGCAGCCGGGCTGACCATCACCAAGACCGTGAATTTTTCAGACAACAGCTATCTTCTTGATCTCAGCGTAGACGTTGCGAACACATCCGACTCGGCACTTCAGGGTTCACCGTATCTTGCGCTGACCAGCAACCCGTTTTCGCCCGAGTCAGCCAATTCAAGCTACCTGTTCAGCGGACCGGCGGTGCTGGTTGGCGGCTCCCTTGAGGAAGTGAAGGTCAAAGACCTTAAGGAAGACGGCCCGAAAACTTTGCAGGGCAATATCGCCTGGACCGGCTATGAAGACAGCTACTTTCTTCTTGCCGCAGCTCCGCAAAACGACTCTGCCGAAAAGGTGCAAACGGTCAGACTATCAGTTACCGATGGCACTGCGGTGAACAATGTTCTTTCCGGCAGTTCCGACATCATTCCTTCCGGCGCCAGCAAACAGTACAAATACACCATCTTTTTCGGCCCGAAGAAGATGTCCGTTCTTGAACATGAAGGACACGAGTTCAACCGGGCCATTAATTTCGGCTGGTTCGGATTCGTCGCCAAACCCTTGCTTCTGTTGATGAACATGCTCTACGGCATCATCCACAATTATGGTGTGGCGATCATTCTGGTCACCGTTTTGATCAAAGTGGTTTTCTGGCCGCTCAGCCATAAAGGCATGAAGTCCATGAAAAACATGCAGAAAATGCAGCCCCAGTTAGCCAAAATACGGGAGAAATACAAAGACGACAAGGAGAAGCAGGCCCAGGAACAGATGCGGCTCTACAAGACCCACAAGATCAATCCCCTGGGAGGCTGCATGCCGATGATCCTGCAGATTCCCGTGTTTTTCGCTCTCTACAGAGTGCTGATGCAGGCAATAGAACTCCGGCATGCGCCTTTTATGTTGTGGATTACTGATCTCTCCGCCCCGGAAAGATTGTCAATCGGCTTTGACATTCCATACCTCGGCGGGCTGCCGCTTCTCACACTGCTGATGGGCGGCTCCATGTTCCTGCAGCAGAAAATGACCCCGACCCCGGCAACAAACCCTGAAACAGCAAAAGTCATGATGCTGATGCCGGTTATATTCACCTTTCTTTTTATAAATTTTGCGTCCGGCCTGGTCCTGTATTTTTTCGTCAACAACATGTTGCAGATGGCCCAGCAACACATGATCAACCGCCAGTAGGCAATCTCGGGCGTTTGATCACCGTAAACGATCGGGAAATGAATGCTCCGGACCAATCACCAAAAGGGAGAGAAGAGATGTCCTCAACAATGGAATTTACAGGGAATGATGTCCCACAGGCGATCGCCAAAGCCTGCGAGAAGCTTAATGTAAAACAGGACCAGCTTGATATTGAGGTTGTATCCCCCGGTTCAAACGGTATTTTCGGCATGTTCGGCAGGAAAAAGGCATGCATTGCCGTTTCTCTGAAAGGGCAGGCAAAGGGCCGGAAAAATGACAGAAAAAAAACTCCGCCACAGGACAGAAACAACGGCGGGAAAAAATCCGGGCGTCCACCTCGAAAAACTGAAGAGAAAACCCCGGCCGACATATCACCAAGCCATCTTGACAAGGTAAAATCAGACCTCGAACAGATCCTTTCCCTCATGGGTTTTCCAGGTAAAGCAGAGGTTTCCTGTGAAGGGAACCGGATCAGGGGGCATATCTCCGGCGAGCATATCGAGGAAATAACCGGGGCGGAAGGCCAGGTCCTGGACAGCATTCAGTATCTGATGAGAAAAATCATCAGCCGGATGGTGGAAGGTAAAGTGCTGTTTTCTCTTGATGCGGGCGATTATCGGCAACAGCGCCGACAGGATCTTGAAGCGAGAGCCCTTGAGCTGGCCGAAGAGGTCAGAACAACTGGGCGGACCAGAAGTATTCCGGCAATTAATCCCGCCGAAAGAAGGATTGTCCATATGGCCCTTCAGGATGACACCACCATCCGCAGCCGCAGCATAGGAGAGGGTCATTTCAAAAAAATTCTTATCTACTTACCAGGTCAGGGTCGCCGCAAGAAACATTGAGAGGAGACCCTTCTCATGACCATCTCCCGGCAGAGCCCGGAACGTGACAGCGCGACGATTGCTGCAATCGCCACCCCTCCGGGGGGTGGTGGAATCGGCATCATCCGGATCAGTGGAACCGGTGCCCGACCGGCGCTCTCGGCTATCTTCCACCCGAAATCAACCCGGGAAACCAGAAGTCATCAGCTTACCTACGGCTGGATCATCGACCCGGCAAGCAATCGACCCGTGGATGAAGTCATGGCCGTGATCATGACCGCGCCCAACTCATACACCCGGGAAGATGTTGTGGAAATCCAGTGCCACAGCAGCTATCTCGTCCTTCAGAATATCCTGGCCCTGGTTCTCAAAACAGGCGCTCGCCTGGCAGAACCGGGAGAATTTACCAAAAGGGCCTTCCTGAACGGCCGCATTGATCTCAGTCAGGCCGAAGCCGTGGTCGAACTCCTGCAGGCAAAAACCGGTGAAGGTCATCAGATAGCCGTCTCCCAGCTCAGAGGGGGGCTCTATGAAAAAATCCTGAAGATCAGAGAAACGCTTGCCGGGATCAGAGCGATCCTGGAAGTGGCCATCGACTTCCCCGACGAAGATGTGGAAATCATCAACGTCGTCGCGATGCGGGAAAATATCACCGCCTATCTGCTCACGCCCCTTCAGGCAATGATCGAGTCCGCAGACCGCGGCAAAATCTACCGTGAGGGGATATCGGTGGTCATTCTCGGCCGCCCGAACGTCGGCAAATCGAGCCTTCTGAACAGTCTCCTCAAGGAAGACCGCGCCATCGTAACTGAAATCCCGGGGACAACCCGCGACATCATTGAAGAGTATCTTGATATCAAGGGTATCCCGGTCCGGATTATTGATACTGCCGGGATCAGGGAAAACGCCGAAGCGGTTGAAAAAATAGGCATCCGGAAAGCCAGAGAGAAACAGCAGGATGCCGACCTGATCCTGCTCCTTCTTGACGGTTCCAATAAACTGCCCCCAGAGGATCTTGACTTTATTGCAAGCATCGACCCCCAGAAGGCGCTGATCGTGATCAACAAAATCGACCTGGTCCCGGATCATAGCGAAACGCTTGATCATGCCAGTTTCAAGAATCGTCCGGTCGTGAAAATCTCCGCTAAAACAGGCGCGGGGCTCCCTCAACTGGAAGAGGCGATCTTCACCCTGGTCACCGGGGAACAGAAAAAATGGGAACCGGGCCATGACTGTGTCCCGAACGTACGACAAAGAAACTCCCTGAATCAGGCTCTGGCGGCGAGCAGAAGGCTCCTGCGGGCGCTTTCCGAAAACCTCCCGCCCGATCTGATCGCCATCGAAGTACAGTCCGCACTGGACAGCCTTGGGGATATTGTCGGAGAAACCACCACCGAAGACATCCTTGATCTGATCTTCGAGAAATTCTGCATCGGCAAATAACCATCTCCGGAGTGAAGAACACCATTTCACCTTAGAGGTTCCGGCCTCAAGGTTCAGATTGACGCCCTGACATCCCATCTGTATAATTTTTTAAAGCATCACTTCTCTGCACATGGAAATCCATAGCCTGCAACGCAGGCTGGAGACTGCATCATGGCTAAAAAATCGCCAACCGAACTGGGCAAACAGATCGAGTTTTTGAAAAACATCAGTTTTTTTTCAAATTTCGATGATCATGAACTGACCCAGTTTCTTGCCGTTTCCACCTGGCTGAAAGCTCCGGAAGGCACCCTGATCATCAAGGAGAACACCGTTGAAAAAGTCTTCTATATCCTGGTGAAGGGAGAGGTTTCTGTTTTCAAGGACATCAATGACAGCGGCGACACCATTGAACTCACCACCCTGTCAACCGGAGACTGTTTCGGAGAAATGGCCCTGGTTTCAGAGGCCAGAAGAACTGCCGGAGTGATCACCACCACTGAAAGCTTCATTCTCAAAGTGGAACCCGAAATCATCAACACCTCCAATGTCTTCCTGCAGCTCAAGTTTTATAAACGATTCTGCGAAATCATGGTGGCCAGACTGGCCATGGCCAACCAGCGCGCAGCTAGGAAAGAGGAGGGCAACGGGCATCTTCAGCCGATCATCCCTCAGGACCAGCCCCCTGTATCCCCAAAACCGCCAACCCCGACCGCCAAAGAAACACTCACTCCAGACCCGGAACCCTCGGCCCCGCCCCCCATGCCGGAAAAAAAAGACCGGCAGGCAAAAACCCACCTGCAGGGGCGAATCCAGGGGAACCAGCCCCTCGCCGTAAATCCTCTGGTTGCGGCAAAAATCAAGCCGTTCCTCTCGGGCGGCACAATCAACACCCGGATGATGACCGACCTGCTCTATCTTGACCCGGCCCTCAGTTTCAGGATCCTGAAAGTGGCCAACTCATCTCTATATCGCAGATCATGCCAGATCATCACTGTTCCCCACGCCATCGTTTCCGTAGGCCCCAATATCATTCAGGAGGTTGTCAGGGAAGCGATTGAAGACAGCAAACAAATTCGTCCTTTCGGTGGATACAAAAAACTCGCTCTCTCTTTCTGGCGCCATTCGGTCACCGTCGCCGGGATTGCCGTCATGTTAAAAGATATCATCAGGATAACCAATATCGGTCCGGATGTATACCTGGCTGGTCTTCTCCATGATCTTGGAATGCTGGTTCTAGACCAGTACGAACCTGATTTCTATCCCCAGCTTATTGCTGAGAACCATGAATTTGCCGATCTGCAGAAGGGTGAACGCGAATATGTCGGTGCCGATCATTCTTCCGCCGGGAAATGGCTTGCCGAGAAAACCGGCCTGCCCCAGGCCTATATGGATGTCATGCAATATCATCACCATCCGGAAAGGGCCGGCGACAGCAGTGTTCTGACAAGTCTGGTTCATCTGGCCGATCTCTTTGCCACTTCCCGGGGAATCCCCCCGATCATCCAGGAAACAGAGAAGGCCGATCCTTTCCAGTCTTCGGCCTGGACCATTCTCCGAACCGAGGTGAAAACTTTTGGCGATGTCAATGTGGCCGACTTCATCGAGAAGTTCAACCAGGAGCTTGACCGAACCTGGGCCGAGGTAAGCGGCGAGCATCTCTTCTGATTGCCGCCGTCACCGGAATCTTCCCTGTGCAACCGGAAAAAGCGATCCTATGACTGAAAAAAAGATTATCCTCGATTCCGGGATGATTGCCGCCCGAGTTGGCGAACTGGGACATGAAATCACTCGGGATTACGCTGATGGGAACCTGCTGCTGGTCGGGGTTCTGACCGGGGCATTTATCTTCACCGCCGATCTGGCGCGACAGATCCAGCTGCCGCTGGAGATTTCTTTTATCAAAATCGCAAGCTATGGGGAAAAGACTCTTTCTTCAGGGAATATTGAACTGGTAACAGATATTGAAACCAGCGTTTCCGGGCGCGATCTGCTGATCGTTGAAGATATTGTAGATACCGGAAACTCTCTGGCCTGGTTGAAAAATCACCTCGCCCTGAAAAATCCCCGCTCTCTGAAATTCTGTTCCCTGATTGACAAGAGCGAGCGGAGGACCCGCGAGGTGACCATAGATTATACAGGGTTCGCTCTCTCGCGGGGATTCCTGGTCGGGTACGGCCTCGACTATGGCGGACAGTACCGGCAACTTCCTGCCGTGTACGAACTTGTTGACCCTTGACCGGAATCGATAGATTTGATATTGAATCCCTTTGATATTTCACGCCCAATGCAATATGAATGTTTATCTCAACATGCGTGTCGGAGAACGATACGCATTCTTTGTGTTATGCGCCCGTAGCTCAGCTGGATAGAGCATCGGCCTTCGAAGCCGAGAGTCGCAGGTTCGAATCCTGCCGGGCGCGCCATGGTTGATATTGGTCATGTTCATTGCGGTGCTCTGACAGGAATGATCAAGTCGGTCCGTCGGCATGCTTCGTTTGCCGACAATCCTGCCGGGCGTACCATGGTTGATATTGAGTCTTGTTCATTGCGGTGCTCCTGTAAGGGAAAAACCATGCAGACCTTTTTACCGATCCCACTCCTCATCATGTTGCTGTCCATAGCGGCAGATCCTGCACACTCCGGGTGTGTCAGGGGCAATTGCACCGATGGTCCCGGTTCCATTATCACTCCCGATGGAACACGCTACACCGGCGACTGGGAAAACGCACGATATGAAGGTCTGGGAGAACTCATCAATCCCGACGGCGAGAAGTACGAAGGATGGTTCAAGGGCGGCGAGCGACACGGCACCGGGGTCATGACGGCTCCCGATGGCCGGCACTACGAGGGTGACTGGTATAAAGGAAAGTTCCATGGCCAGGGAAAATTCACCTCACCGGAAGGCTGGACCTATGACGGGGAGTGGGACAACAACGTCTTCCAGGGCACGGGCACATACAGGTCCCCAAGCGGCTGGACATACACCGGGCAGTGGAAAAACGGGAAAAGGGAAGGCAAAGGCATATATGTGGAGGTTGACGGCTCCACCTATGAAGGTGACTATCATAACGATGTCCGCCACGGGATGGGAAAATATACCTCAATCGACGGCTCCACCTACGAAGGTGAGTATCGGGAAGGCAAACGCCATGGGCAGGGAATCTATACCGATCCGAACGGAACAAAACTCGAAGGCTTCTTCATGGACGGCAAATTCGTCCAGTAAGGTCAGCCCGACCACAAACCACCAAGATACTCCGGCTCCCTTGTCTCACAGGGGCTGATGCCGGGAAACACTCTCCTCAATTGACTGCCGACCTACTCCTTGACCGGCCATTCCTTCTGCCTTCTGGTCTCGACAAAATAGCAGAACCGGTCCCATTCCACTTCGCGGCCGGAAACCGGGCAGCGAAGTTGCACCTTCCTCTCAGTAGCGCCGATAACCAGCCAGTCGCCGCGCCTGGGTCCATCGGCAATATGGATCTTCTGGCCTTCTGATAAAAGGCAGCTCCTGAAAACCGTCACCTCATGTTCCATCATGTTCTCCATCGGCATCGCTTCTGTTCTACTCTCTTTCCGGGCCGGTCGGAGCATTGATCATACCGGCAATGATCTCTTTCCTGGCCGTCACCAGAATATAATTATGATCTCCATTCCGTTCCTCATAGTACCTGATCGCCGGACTGCTCGCCGCAAGCTCTCTTCCCATCCGGACCGGGATCACCTTGTCCCGATCCCCATGAATTATGGTGACAATCGGCGGTTCAGGAACAGCCAGAACCTCTCCGAGCCGGGCACGATTATCAAAACGATGAACCAGAGTTCGATCCAGCGGTTTGCCGACCACCAGAGTCGCCATATCACGGAGACTGGTAAAAGGGGCAATCAGGACAATTCTGTCGACCCGGTTCCGGCTCCCGAAAAGAAGGGCGGCCGCGGCCCCGAGGGAATGACCGACAAGACTCAGCCGCTCCCTGACCGCCCCCTCACCCGCATTCAGATGTGTCGCAAGGGCGGATATCGCACCGGCGGCAGACTCCATCATGGTTTCCGGACTGACCCGGCCCCGGCACCGCCCGTAGCCTGGGTACTCGAGGAGAATAAAGCCCGCCCGCCGGTCGGGAAAATCGCGGATCAGCTCCAACCAGTCAAGGGCCAGGGAAGCATTGCCGCCGAACATCAACCAGATTCTGTCCGGAAGTTCTTCCTCTCTTTCCGGCGGGAGGATATAGTATGAAACCTGTCTCCCCTGGCCGGTCGCATATTCAAGAAAGCGGCAGTTATCAGGCGCCACTTCATTTGCTCGGTACGGTCTTGGATGATAAATCATCCTGTGCTGACCCTGGATCAACAGAGCAACTATTGCAACCCCAAAGGCAAGGATAAGGATCAGTTTCATGGCAATTAATCATTGTCAGTTGAATGAAAACGCTGTTAATCTTGTAATACCATAAGGGGTCGGGATCGCAAACTGCAACCTCCTTATTTCACCCTTCGGGTATAAGTCCAAGATCTCACGCAGACTCGCTTACCGAAACGAGCAGACAAACTGGTCAACTTGAGCTTTATCATTTAATAAGCATTATGGATTCTTATGGAAAAAATTGAGGTCGACGGTGAGGTGATCCGGCTTGGTCAGCTGCTGAAACTGGCCGGGATTGTGGAGAACGGCGGGGAGGCAAAGGCCAGAATCCAGAACGGCGAAGTCGCGGTGAATGGCGAAATAGACACCCGGCGGGGCAGACAGCTGATGGAAGGCGATGTGGTCGGTCTTGACGGCCGGTTGCTGACCGTGCATTACACCGGCAAACCCATGGCCGAATAGATTCAGGGAACAGTCGCTGATTTGCAACGACCTGGAGGGAACAACTTGAGATTCCAGAGCTAAGAACAGTATACTCGCAGGCAGCAACAACGATCTCGAGCTGTTGCCAAATTGAGTCGATCAACTATGGCCGCAATATCTCTGTTGAAATGATATCTGAACAAAGAAACAAAATTACAACGGGTGGATCACACGATGGAAACTCAAAATCATTTTCAATACAGAAGAAATTATAAAGCAGGTGGCATCACCCTAATTATCTTTATTCTTTCAGTAATTTGTTCCCCTGAACGCTCTGAAGCAAAACTGAACACATCAGGGTTTGATTTTGGGTTAAGCAGCGGTTACAGAGTTGATCAACTCGATTGGAACTTTGCTGGTTACAACAGTGATTTCAACTACACAAATATCAGATCAGAACTGACCTGGGAAGATCTTGAAATCAATCAATTTAATACCCATGGGAATGTTACCCTGAAACATGACAATATCCCCTTCGGTTTGAGTTTCAGGGGGACTATCGGGTACGGGAAAATTCACTCCGGAAAGAATCAAGATTCAGATTACCATGGTAACAACCGAACCCAGGAGTTTTCCCGTTCCAATAACCGCTCTGATGAAGGTGATGTCCGGGATTTTTCGGCCGGCCTCGGCCCGGTTTTTACAACCAGGGAAGGAAACTTCTCTATCACCCCCTGTATCGGCTATTCCTACCATGAACAGAACCTGACCATCCATGATGGATATCAGACTATATCTGAACCAGGCATAGACCCATCTGCTGCCCCCCTAGGACCCATTACGGGACTCGACAGCACTTTCGATACTCAATGGTATGGGGGCTGGCTTGGTGTGGTCATGGAATTTGCACCCACCACCAATTTTTCCCTTCATTCATCGATCGAACTGCATTCCGGCACCTATGAAGCTGAAGCCAACTGGAATCTGATCCCATATTTCCAGCATCCGGTGAGCTTCAGACACTATTCCGATGATGCCAAGGGTCTTCTGATCAACCTCGGCCTTATGACAGGGGCAAAAAACCTGCAGTTTAAAATCGACCTCGGTTATCAAAAATGGCAAGCAGAAGATGGCCAAATCAAATTCTATGAAGAAGACGGGGATATCTATATCTTGAAACTCAACGAAGTCAACTGGGAATCGTTCAGCGCCATGGCTGGAGTCACCCTGCGGTTCTGACACCATGCATATCAAGACACTTCTCACATCGAGCTGGTTCAGCTGCACGTTTCTTACCCTGCTGATGATCGTCGGGCTGACCGCGGAAGCCCCCCTCTTGGAGAGGGCTGAAAACAGTATCTATGACCGTCTTGCCGCTTTTCACAAGATTGACAAGAGCGGCCAGGTCGTTCTGGTCGCCATCGACCAGGACAGTATCGGCAGGCTGGGAAGCTGGCCCTGGCCCCGCTCGGTGATCAGTGAGGCGATTGACCGGCTGGTGAAAACGAACGTCAAGGCCATCGGTCTTGACCTCCATTATCCGGCCCGGGAAACAGGTGAAGGGATCAAGGAAATTGCCCGGCTCAAAGAGTATCTGGCCGACAAAAAGCTGGATCTGCCGAAGAACACGAGACAGGAGCTGAGCAGAAGCCTTGCCGCAGCAGAAAATCGCCTCGACAATGACTCCCGGCTTTTGAATTCGGTGCATAAAGGGGGAAAGATCATCCTGCCCCTGCAGTTTTATTTCGGCAGCCGGGAATGGGTTGATGACTCTACCAACCCTGCCTGGCTCAAGAAACATGCCATTGACTACCCAAAAGAAACCCTGTCTGCCGGCCACTCATTATTTCAACTTGGCAATCCGTTCAACGGTGAAAAATCACCGGTTCAGGCTACCGGGTTCAGCGCACCCTTCACCGATCTGGCAGAGAGTGCGGCGGGTCTCGGTCATGACAATTTTATTGGTGATCGTGACCGTACGGTCAGAGGCGCAAACCTGTTTATCTCTTGGCAGGAGAAACTCTATCCGTCCATGGCCCTCCGTCTGTCATTGGCTGCCCTTGACAGCAGACTGCAGGACATCAGGGGGACATACAATAAAGCATCAATAAATTCCCTGAATTTTGCCGACCGGATCATCCCGGTCAACGGTGAATACCGGCTCCTCATGGCAGGAAACAGACCGGAGAGTTTTGTCACTTTTCCCTTTCATGCGATTCAGGAAGGGAAAATCGGCCGGCAGGAGCTTGCCGGGAAAACTGTTGTCCTCGGGTTGACCGCCCCGGGCCTGACCACTTTTTTCAAAACCACGGAGGGAGAAGAGATCAGCACGGCGGAACTGACCGCCATCACCACCGCGGCGATTCTCGCCGGGAATCACATTTCCAGACCCGGCTGGACCTGGTCCCTGGAAACAGGGGCGCTCCTCTATTTCGGGCTCTTCCTGATCTTTATCATTCCCAGGGTCAACCTTTCTCTGGGAACCATCATTCTGATCATCTTCATCATTTCCTGGCAGGCACTTGCCACACTTCTCTTCGTTTCCCAGGGCATCTGGATTAAAAGCGCCTCCCCGACAATTCTCGCGGTAATCGGCCTCGTCCTGATCATCATCAACCGTAAATTCTTCAACCCGTTCCGGACGGCAACCGATGATGAGGCAAACAAGGTCCTTGGCCTTTCGTTCCAGAGCCAGGGCCTCCTCGATCTGGCCTTCGAGAAATTCATGAAATGCCCGGTCAGCGACCCATCGGTCAAAGACCTTCTCTATAACCTCGGCCTTGATCTGGAGCGCAAAAGAATGCACAACAAGGCCATCGCCGTCTACGAGCATATCTACCGCTGCGGCCCCTTTAAAGACATCAAGGAAAAGATTGAACGGCTGAAGGTAACGGCAAAAATCCCTTCGTTTGCCAAACCCAACAGCACGACTCTTTCCATGACCACCACCAGTGACGCAAAACCGACCCTTGGCCGCTATGAGATCCTTGAAGAAATCGGGCAGGGGGCCATCGGCACGGTCTATCTCGGCCGGGACCCGAAAATAAACCGCGCAGTGGCGATTAAAACCCTGCGCTACGACCAGGTGGACAAGGCTGATCTGGCGGAAGTCAAGGCACGATTTTTCAGGGAGGCGGAAGCCGCCGGTAAACTGAACCATCCCAATATCGTGACCATCTACGATATCGATGAAGACCACGACATGACCTACATGGCCATGGAACTGCTGAACGGCCAAGATCTGTCGGCACACTGTAAAACAGGCAATCTTCTGCCGGTGCCCAAGGTGCTGGAGATTATCATCAAGGTGGCCGAGGCCCTGGAGTACGCCCACAAAAACCATGTGGTCCATCGCGATGTCAAACCGGCCAATATCATCCTGTTAAAAGACGGCCATGTCAAAGTGGCCGACTTCGGGATTGCCAGGATCCTCGACTCATCCAAAACCCAGACCGGGGTGATCCTCGGCACTCCCAACTACATGTCGCCCGAGCAGGTTGCCGGGAAAAAGGTTGACGGCAGTTCAGACCAGTTCTCACTCGGGGTTGTGCTCTACGAACTCCTGACCGGAACCAAACCCTTCCGGAACAGCAATGTCGCCGCCCTGATGCATTCCATCTCCACGGTTTCATACACCCCTCTGCAGGAAGTCGATCCCGGGCTCCCGGAATGCTGCATTAAACTTGCGACCCGTTTAATGTCGAAAGCCAAATCAAGAAGGTTTGAGACCATCGGAGAAGTCGTTGTGGAAGCGAGGAAATGCTTAAGGGAATTCAACAAGCAATAAATCTTTCCACGCAGAAACCGGAAGCGGCAGGTTTACACCAGTATCCCCTGTTTGTCGGCAAAGATCATCCTCCTGACCTGGGCCGATTTCTTCAGGACTCCGATATCATCATAGTAATCATAGACCCGTGGCGACTTGCCTTCAGCGGGCCGCAGAATCCGCCCTACCACCTGAAGTAGCCGCCCGGTAAATTTAATCGGCGTGGTCAGGAACAGCGCCCTTAAGCCCGAACAATCAAATCCTTCACCGATGAGCTGCACCGTCGAGACCAGCACCTCCACTTCTCCCTCCCGGATCGCCCGGATCAAATCGGTTCTTTCGTCCGAAACCATTTTACCGGTCAGGACCGCCACCTTCAGATCAGGAGCAATTTCTGACAGGATCTCCGCCAGCATCTCGCAATGAGCCACCCGGTCACTCACGACCAGAACGGTACCCTTGCCGCGGCCCGCTTCTATGACAATATCGGTGCAAATCAGGCGGTTTCGCTCTTCATTGGTGGTCAATGCCTTCAGCAGATGATGGTAATTGCCGCGATACCCGTAGCGAAAGCTGGTGGTTTTCTGGATGAATTCAGGCTTCAGCACCGCGCCGCTCTGCTGCAGTTCCTCGGTGTTGACCCGGTGACTGCGATCCCCGAGATAGAGGTGGATGAGCTCGGTCAATCCGTCGCGCCGAAAAGCGGTGGCGGAAAGCCCGAGGGCATATTTACAGTCGAAGGCGGTCACCACCTCGGTGAAAAGAGTGGCCGGGACCCGGTGACACTCATCGACACAGAGGTGACCGAACTTTTCCGGAAGTCCCTCCAGATGGTTTCTCGCCGAATTGACGATGGCAACGGTGACCGGCCTCGTCTCATAATGGCCGTCTCCAATCAGCCCTGCCTCAACACCAAGGAATAATTCGATCTGCTTTGCCCACTGATACATCAGCTCCTTGCTGTGGACCAGGATCAGCGTCGGCTGTTTCCGCTGGGCGATCAGGGCAAGACCGATCACGGTTTTTCCGGAGCCGGTCGAAGATTCGATCACCCCGAAATCCCGCTTTGCCGTATCGTTGAACGCCTCCTTTTGATAAGGGCGAAGGGTTCCCTGAAAAGCAAAATCCACCTCCGGCAGAAGCCGACGGTGATCAACGATCTCCGGGTCTTTGCCAAGAATTTTCCGGCAATGGAGAACCGCCTTGTTGGCATAGCCGCGGGGAAATCTGAAACCACCAGCCGATTCTTTGTAAAAGTAAAGAAACGGCTTCAGCTTTTTGCCGATCCACCGGCCATACTTTTTTGCATCAAGATATTTTGGATTGGCAACGGTCAACTCTTTTTTCAGGACCGAAAGGAGGGCGGGAGGCGCATGCTGCAGCAGACACTCCGCAGAGACGGTCAGGATCACTTCAGCGGCCATCATCACCACCGGGATCGGAAAGGACCGTTTTCACATGTAACTGAAGGGCGCTGAGAGCCTTCTCGATCCCGTCAATCTGTTCCTGCTGCGCGGCGACAACCCCGTTCAGTTCATCAATGATCCGGTCCTGAAAAGCAACCCGGCTCTCCAGTTCCACCAACCGCTGTTCGTTAAGATTTTCTCTATCTGTCATCAGATTCGTAAGAAATTTTCTCTCTATTTATGGTCGAACGCCGTCACCCCGTTCCAGTCAGGGGGCGGAGGGTTGTCCCGCATGGCGGACGTTCTGGAAAGATAGAGTCTGGCAGGACCATCGCCGGGATTCATTTTCAAGACCTCCCGGAATCGCTCCTCCGCCGCATCCCACTGCTGACTGCGGTAGGCGCTCACCCCTTCCGCAAACACGGCAAGCTCAGCCAACCGCTCCTGACTCAATCTGTCACGCCAGCCGCAAAGTTCGAAGATTGTAACCGACTTCTCCTTGCCCTTGACCTTTACAATATCCAGATCCCTTACCACAAAACGGTCATCAAGCTCACGGGCCGTGAATTCCGTCACCAGAATACTTGTCCCATAGACCTTGTTCAGCCCCTCAAGACGGGAGGCAAGATTGACCGCATCACCGATGATCGTATAATCCATGAACACATTGCTGCCGAGATTGCCAACCGTCACTTCTCCGGTATTCAGACCGATTCCTATGGCAAGCCCTTCAATCCCGGGCAGATCTGTTTTTTCCACCAACCGGTCAAGCTTTTCAATCATCTCAAGGGCGGTAGCGGCAGCCTGGGCCGGGTGATCGGGTACCGGCAGGGGAGCGCCGTAAAAAGCCATCACCGCATCCCCCATCAGCTTATCGAGCGTCCCCTGATGGGCAAAGACAATCGGGATCATGGTGTCGAAATAGACATTGAGAAGCAGTCCGGTATCCTTCGCTCCCAATCTTTCCGAGAGCGTTGTGAAATTCCGGAGATCGGAAAAAAGCATGGTCAGGTTTTCACGGTGACCCTCCAAAGAAGAACTGATATCGCCCTTGATCAACTCGTTGACCACCCCGGATGAGACGTATTTGCCGAAAAGTGAAGTGATCATCGCATTCTTTTTTTTGCCGAAAGACCTCTGCAGGGCGACACCGGTAACAAACTGAATGAGAAATACGGCAAGAAATGAAGCGCTATCGACCCGCAACAGACTCCTGCTGAACAGCAGGTGGGAAACAAAAACAATGGCGGCCAGGGAAAGGAAAAGGATGGCCAGTTCGATCAGCAATCCGATCCTGGGGATGTAAAAGAGAAGCCCCACCAGACCAGTCAGCAATGTAAACCAGATGATTGGAGAGCCGTTTACCGGCTTGATAAAAGCCTTGTTCAGAATGGTTTCAACGGCATGGGCATGGCAGGCGACTCCCGGTTCATCCGAACCCATCACCCCCTCCTCAACGGTCGCAAATTTGGCTGACAGACCAGCTGCTTCACGACGAAACCGGGAATAAGGAGTGGTGAAAAAATCCTTCTGGCTGCTCAAGGTCGAACCGACAAGCACCATCCTGCCGCGCACATCCTCCGGTTTCAGGGTATTGTTGACGGCATCGGCAAAAGAGATCACCTTGAAAGAGTTGAAATCACCATAAAAATTAATCAGCAGCTCCGGATATGGCAGCCGAAGCTGATTCTCGGTCGGTGCGCCCATCAGAAAATGGTCACCGGCCGAAAAATCAAAGCTGAAATCAAGATTGAGAAAAACCCTTGCCAGTTCAAGAGCAAAAGACGGCAGCAACTGCAGTGACCCGTCAGCCATCGGTTTGGCATTTAAAAACCTTATCTTGCGGAGAACCCCGTCTTCATCGAGGGGGACATCAATGAATCCGTCCCCGATCATCGCCTCCTGAAAAGGAGCGTGGGGAACGATTTCCCTGACCCCCTCGGCGGAAGAGACCCGGGCGAGGACCACGTTATTGCAGTTGGCAATCGAAGCGGCAAGCATCACGTCCGCATCAGGTTCAAGATCCGGGGCGGACATGACCATGTCGAGCCCGACAACCTCCGCTCCGGCTGCACAAAGATTGTCCAGAGCGATGGCCAGCTTTTTTCTGGACCATTGCCCGCGATGCCGTTTCAGCCTGACCGCGCTCTCCTCATCCATCAGGACCAGGACCACCCGATCGCTGGTGGCGACAGGCCCACGCCAGACAACATTGAGATCATAGAGGAAATTATCGGCTCTGGCCAGCAGACCTGCGAGGTAACAGGCAATGACCCCGCCAATCACCAAAGCGGTGCAGAAAAAAGTCAGGAGAACCTGGAAGCGAAGAAGTCTTTTTCCGTTCATGATGAATAAAGCAAAACCATCACCGGGAACCCTCCAGCAGGGCCAAACGTATGGGGAGCCGTCCTTCAATTCCCCCAATGGGGCTTGAAGCGATCACAACCACCCGGCATTTCTTCAAAATCTGGGAGGCGGCATCTTCCTCTTTCAGTTCCATGGCATCCTGGGCGCTGACCACCAGATTGGTCTTGGCCAGTCCTTCAACCTGGGTGGCATCGACCACCATATATTGCCCTCTTTTCGTTCTCATCTTCGGTTTCGTGGATGTTTCAGGCGCCGGCGTCTCTACCGGCGTGGGCGTAAACCCGGGGATCGAGATTTCAGAAAGAGACCTCTCTATCGTGCTGGCCCCTGCCTCGCCCACCCCGAACAGGATCCCGGCGTCGGCAAGCAGCCGGTCGATCAGGCGATGATCGGAATGAAGGGAGGAAGAAGGCTCATCGGAAACCACATAGCGCATCATGCCCCGATTCAGTAGCGCCGCCTCTTCAACCTGGGACAGCTCATACACCGTTTCACCGGTCTCGCTCTTGATTTTGGGGAACATCGCCGGCTGCACCTGCTCGTTCTCGGCCAACCCTCGCGCATCAATGATCAGCCACGGCTG
>JAHJIQ010000015.1 GCA_018823285.1 Pseudomonadota bacterium | reverse complement strand
CGATAATCCTCTTTTTTTATCCCGAGTCGTTTCATCTTGTTGAACAGGCTTCTTGAGTGAATTCCGGCTGCTCTGGCGGCATTGTTGATTCTTCCCCGGTGTTCCTTGAGGAGGCTTTTCAGGTAGAGATTTTCCACCTGATCCATCACTTCGCTCTGGATCTGGGGGAGGGTTTTCCCCTGCCAGGAATCAACGGCAAGGGAAAGACGTCCCGCGCCGCCTGCACCCGGCGGGCCCTGTTGGCTGAAGGCGCTCGGCAGGTCTTCGGTGGTGATGGTGCTGGTCTTGCAGATCAGGAGCGCCCTCTCGATAACGTTCATCAGTTCCCTGACGTTCCCCGGCCAGTCATAACGACAGAGGGCGGTCATTGCTTCTTCGGAGATGTTGTTGATGTCGCGATCAATTTTGTACCGATAATAGTTGATAAAGCGGCGGGCGAGGGCCGGGATGTCTTCGAAATGTTCCCGGAGGGGGGGAATTTTCAGGGTCATGACGTTCAGGCGGAAGAAGAGATCCTTGCGGAAGAGGCCATTTGCCACCGCATCTTCAAGATCCCTGTTGGTGGCGGCAATGACCCGCACGTCGACCCATACGGACTTTTCGCCGCCCACCGGCCTGACCTCGTAATCCTGCAGTACTCTTAAGAGTTTTGCCTGCAGGTGGAGGGGCATTTCCCCGATCTCATCCAGAAAGATGGTCCCGCCGTGCGCCAGTTCGAAGGCGCCGCGCCGGGAGCGGGTGGCGCCGGTGAAGGCGCCCCGGGTATGGCCGAACAGTTCGCTTTCCAGGAGCTGTTCGGGGAGAGCGGCGGTGTTTAAAGCGATAAAGGGGCCGCTGGAACGATGGCTCTCGGCGTGGATCGCTTTGGCCAGATGTTCTTTGCCGACCCCGGTTTCACCGAGCAGAAGAATGATCGAATCGCTGAGGGTGATCTGCTTCACGTCATTGATGAAGATCTGCATTGTTTCGCTGGTCGAAAGAAAATCGCTCAGTTTTGGCCGAACCGGACTCTTCCGGTCGAGCAGGTCCATCTGGATCAACTGACGACGGGAATCAAGGGTTGTTTCGATGGTCTCGATAATGGTCTTCAGCAGGACCCCTGAGTAGAGAACGACATCCGCGCCGGCAGCCATCAGCTGCGCATGTTCCTCCGATGAGTCGTAATTGTGAAGAAGGACGGTGGTCGGCGCCTCAGGAAGGTTGTTGAGGGTGGCGATCCCCGACTCGATCGGCCGCGGGATCAGTGACTCACTGATCACGATAATGTCTGCACACGACTGGCCGACGTTCTGCCAGGTGTTCTTTCCCTGCCCGTATGCCTCAATCTGGACATCCGAACGTTCAAAATTCTTTTCAAGATTTTCCTGAAGATCCTTATCGGCTATGGCAAAGACCAGTTTTGTGAGCATGGGGTCCCCTTCTGAAAAAGAGAAAATGTATTCCGTTATTTCCCATAGGATATACCTGTTTTGCGATAAAGAGGAAATGTTTTTCTTTTATCAGCCGGGATGAAGTCCGTTCATTCCGGACAAGCTCTGAAGACGCAGTGCTGTCCTCTGTCTATCGCTCTGATATGTCGACTGAATATGAATGTCTAGTGGCGATTTTTGCCGCTCATCCGGTGTGAAAAGGGCAGAGAATTAGCGAGTTAGGTGAAAGAGGAAAATGAATTCCTGTTTTTGATTTCGCTGGCAATATCGTGTGGTGGATATTGTAAAAATGATAAATGATTACAGGTGTTTATGTTTTTGTTGGCGGTGTCTTTTTTTTGGCATGTGGCTTGCTTAAGAGTTTTATTGGAAAACCTTATTTTCGGGAAATGATTATGAAAAAGAACATTTGCCATGATTTCAGGGAACTCTGTAAGGGCTGTTTTGAAAAACACGAGGAGGATGAAGGTCGTTTTCCCGCATTTGCAGGTGAGGAAAAGCCCCGTCCCTACAAAAAAAGGCGCATAAAATCTGTGCACAAAAACTGGGAGCATTAGCCAATGAAACAAGGAACCGCCACTCGCAACATTGTCAATATCAACGAAGGAAACTGTCGGGACGGTCAGGGGCTGCAGATTATGAATGAGGCCATTGCCCGCAAAGCCTGGGGAATAGCTTCGGCAATTGATATTTACAACTGCAATGCAGAGACGATTCGTGATGCGGAGGAGATCAAGAGATTCGTTGTCGAGCTGTGCGATTTGATTGAGATGAAACGTTTCGGAGATACCCTGGTCGTGCATTTCGGGGAAGATGAAAAAGTGGCGGGTTATTCCATGGTGCAGCTTATTGAGACCTCTCTTATTTCAGGCCATTTTGCCAACCTGACCAATGCGGTCTATCTGGATGTGTTCAGCTGCAAGCCATACCATCCGGAAGTGGTCCAGGGTTTCGCCCAGGAATTCTTCGGCGGAACCCACAGCAACCTCAACGTCAGCCTGCGCCTGTGAGCATCATGAAAACAAGGGTGTGCGCAGACCCTGAGGAATGCAAACGGTTATGGGCCGAAATCTGGCCCGTGTCCTGTTTTTTTGATCTCTGGGAAGTGCGTTCTTCTTTTGCGGCAGGCTTTGCCCGCCCCACCAGTTTCCTGGTGGCTGAAGAGGGGAATAAAATTCAGGGTCTACTGGCGCTCTCCTGGATAGAAGAATCAGACTGCTACGGGATTTTCCCGGGGGAAACCTGGCAGGGGAAAACCTGGCTTGAACAGAACAGGATTCCGGTCCGTTCGGTCCGGGCCCTGGAGGCGTTGCTGGCAAATATCCCGGGTCCGGCGCGCTTGCGCTATCTGACCGAGGAGGCGGCAGGGCTCGCCGGCAGCCCGGTCACCGTTGATGAAACCGGATATCTGTTCCGGCCTGGGGAATACGGATTTTCCTTTTCCGATTATATGCTTGAATTTTCCGGCAAATCGAGAAAGAAGCTCGCCCAGGACAGCGCCAAGCTCGAAAAGCATGGAGTTTCATTCCGTTACGGAGAATTTGCTGATATCCAGCGGATGTTCAGAATGAATCTGGAGGCCTTCGGCCGCTGGTCGTATTTCTGGGAACCGAGATTTCTAAACTCGTTCGAAAGGCTCGTGGAGTGGCTGGACGGTCAGGGATTCTTACGAATCACCACCCTGCTCCTGGGTGGGGAAGTTGCGGCCATCGATATCGGGGCGGTCTGGAACAATACCTATACCGTGCTTGCCGGAGGGACCAGTTCCGAATTTGTCGGGGTGGCGAAGATGATCAATTTTCATCACCTCAGATGGGCCTGCGAGGAGAAGCTCGCGCTGGTTGATTTTCTCTGCGGTGATTTCGGCTGGAAGGAACGTTTTCATCTGCAGGGCCGTCCCTTATACAAACTGCAGCTACAACCGGATTGTCATGCTGCCCAACCAATTGAGGGTGCTCTGAAGCACGCCAGTGGACAATTCTAGCAGAGTGCTGGTGGTCGGGACCACCGCGGATTACATTGAATGGATCAGGAGGGCCTCTCCCGGCAGGGCGCTTTTCCTGACCCTGCCTGCGGTGCGCGACGAGGCTTGCGAGCCTCCCCCCGCTGCTGATGAAGAGATTCTCTGTGACCTTGCCGATGAGGATGAGGTGAAGGAAAAACTGGCCGCGCATCTTCTCGGCACAAAGTTCTCTCTCTCCGGGATCATGGCCTTCGATTGCGAGTCGATGGAGTTGGCGGCATTGCTCGCTGGTGAATACTCTCTGACATACCCCTCCATTGCCGCTATCAGGCGGAGCCGTGACAAGAATGCGACAAAAAAAGCCTGGCGGGCAAATTCGGTGCGATGCCCGGAATCGAGACTGGTCCAGACCGCGGCCGGAGTCGCTTCGTTCATGGACGAGCTGGGCGGGCCGTGTGTGTTGAAACCCCTGACCGGCAGCGGGAGTGAGCTCGTCATCTACTGCGGTAAAAACAAGGATTGCGGCAAAGCTACCCAGATTATCAGCAGGGGACTCGCCGAAAGAAAGGCGCAACGCCTCTACAGCAATGATTCCGAGTGGTTTCTGGCCGAGGAATATGTCGATGGCGATGAGTACAGTTGCGATTTCACGATCCGGGACTCCCAGGTCGATATCGTTCGGATCACCAGAAAGATCAAAGGTGACAAACAGCCTTTCGGCACCATCATGGGTTATGTTCTGGACGAATTGCCGGAGGAAGCCGGAGGCAGAGATGCCCTGGGCGGCATCCTGAAGAGGGCGGCGGAAGCCCTGGGGTTGACCGATGCCATCTGCATGGTGGATTTTCTCGTTGCCGATGAGGGGATTGTTCTGCTCGAGATGACTCCCAGGCCTGGCGGTGATTGCCTTCCCTTCCTGATGCGGGAAGCCGGGATGGTCGATATCCTGATCTTTGCCCTGGATTTTGCCGAGCGCAGAAAGAGTGTGCCGCCGGTCAAAAAAGATGGCGAATTTGTCGGTTTGCGTCTGCATCTGCCGGAGAGCGGAGTGCTCCGGAACATCGAATATGATTCCCTGCCGGAAGATCCTCGGGTTCTGGAGATCAATATCATCCGTCATCCCGGGCACAGGGTGTCCATGCCCCCTGATGATTATGAATCATGGTTTCTCGGCCATCTTGTCTTCAAGGCCGCTCCGGATGTCAACCTGCTGGATCAGTGCCGGGAACTCAGACGCAAGATCCGGGTGGAGATCAGTCAATGAGCATGAGTCTGCCTGAAAACGGTTCGTCCACCTGCACAAGGATTCCCCCTGTTGCCGAGGCGCCTCTCATGGATGAGGCTCTGCTGCGTGATTTTGTGCAGGGCTTTTTCGCCCGGGGGCAGGAGTATCTCTCTCTGGCCAGTGAATACGGATCCCCCCTTTATGTTCTTGAATCAGAGGTGCTGCGGCGAAAGTCCGCCCAGTTCCAGGCGGCTTTCAGGGCGCATTTGTCCGAGGTCGGTTTCTACTATGCGGTGAAAAGCAACAATCACCCGGAGGTTGCCCGAATTCTGATGCAGAGCGGGACCGGGCTTGATGTTTCAAGCGGCCTTGAACTGGCGATGGCGGTTTCGCTCGGAGCTGAAGACATCGTCTTCAGCGGTCCTGGGAAAACGGAGGGTGAGCTCTGTGATGCGGTGGCGCAAGCGGAGAGAGTGGTTGTTCTGGTCGACAGTTTCGGGGAGCTCGCCCGTCTGGAAGAGATTGCCGCACAACACCATAAAAATGTCCGGATCGGGGTCAGACTGACCACGAATCCGCAGGGACTCTGGCGGAAGTTCGGGATTCTGCCGGAAAAACTTTTGGAATTCCAGGAACAGGCGGAGCGCTGCCCGCATCTTCGGTTTACCGGGATTCAGTTTCATACCAGCTGGAATCTGACTCCGGCGGCCCAGCTTGAGTTTATCAGCAAACTCGGCGCCATTCTTGCCCGCCTCCCTTCTTCCGCCCGCAGGCAGATTGAATTTATCGATATCGGCGGCGGATACTGGCCCCCCCAGGGAGAGTGGCTGCAGGAATCAGGGACCGAGGCCGGAAAGTTGCGCCTCGCCATGGGCCTCGCCCCTGAAAATAACGGCAATCATTACCGGCTGCCGACGGTTTCCATTGAGGCGTTTGCCGAAGCAGTCTGCCGGGCCATCAAAGAACACATCCTGAGGGTGATTTCCTGCCGGATCTGTTTTGAGCCGGGACGCTGGCTCTGCAATGATGCGATGCATCTTCTGCTGCAGGTTGTCGACCGGAAAGGTGACGACCTGGTGATCACCGACGGCGGGACCAACAGTATCGGCTGGGAGCGTTTTGAAACCGATTATTTTCCGGTGTTGAACCTGAGCCGGCCGGCCATGGAGGAGAAACCATGCCACGTGCTCGGATCGTTATGTACCCCGCATGATGTTTGGGGGTACAACTACTGGGGAGAAGACATCCAGCCGGGAGATGTGCTGATGATTCCCACCCAGGGCGCCTATACCTATAGTCTCCGGCAGAACTTTATCAAGCCGCTGCCGGAGGTGGCCATCATCTAGTTCAAGGAAGAGAGAGGGAAAAATGACAGTAAGACAAATGTTGAAAGGCGGGTTTATCGGGGATCTCTTCAGCCGGTCTCCGTTCGGGGCAATGGTGGCGCACAGCAAAAAGGTCCATGAATGTCTGCAGATGGTCAAGCCGCTGATGGAGGCCCTGGTTCATGAAAACTATATTGCCATCCAGGACCTGCAGGACCAGACCTCAAAGCTTGAATATCAGGCGGACAAGATCAAGCATGAGATCAGGGAGCAGCTCACCCACCGTTATTTCCTGCCGGTGGACCGGGCCGATCTGGAAGGATTTATCAACTGCCAGGAACGGATGGCGGATTATGCCAAGGATTTTGCGGTTATCCTGATTATCAGGAAAACCAGGCTCCATCCCGGCCTTGTCGCCGGTTTCGCCGAACTGGTCGAGCAGGTGCTGAAGGTCGGCGAGAACCTGTTGGCCGCAGCCCTTGAAATGCAGGATCTGGCAGATTCTTCTTTCGGCGGCGCCGAATCGAAGAAAGTCCTGAAGCTGATTGAAGGGTTGGGTGAGGAAGAATGGAAAGCGGACCGCATCGCCAGGCGCTTGAGCAAGGAGATTTACAAGCTGGAGCACGAGCTCGATACGGTGACGATCCTGTTTTACGAGAAACTGCTTCTGACCCTGTCGGCCATCGCCAATGAAGCGGAGAACGCCGGTGACTCTCTACGGGTCATTCTCTACCGGGCCTGATTCCGTCAGGTTTCGGATGCAGGAGCTGGTTTTTTCGCCGGTTGGTTGCTTCAGGGGGCGGGGAACGGGGCGAGGTTTCCGGATCGTGAACAGTTCTCAGCCTTGTTACAGGTGGAGGGCCTGAAGGGACAAGGCTGATATCGAATTTGTTTGTTAAAATTGGAGTTGTTTTTTCAATAATCATTCATTAAGGAGTGTATGGACATGGAAGGCGTTGTCAGGATTGCGATACTTGGTGTCACTTTGCTGTTGTTCGTCTTTTCAACAGGGTTTGCCGCAGCCGATGAAGGTGAGACACAAGAGAAAGAGGTCTCGATTACCGGCATTGTCACTGAAAACTTTCAGATAGTCACCGACAAGGAAGAGATCTTTGAAATCGGCGATACCACTGAAGGGGATGAGGTTGTCAGAATGGTCGGGGAGAAGGTGAAGGTCAAGGGAACCGTAACGACATACGGGGAAACCAGATTCATTGCGATTGAATCATATGAGGTTGCCCAATAGTTTTTTCATAATAAATCAACTTTCTGACTTGTCTTATGTTATTGGATTGTTGTCATAAAATGGTTCAGATCCATAGTGGCATTCCATGATAAGAATCCAGAAGCCAGAAGCCAGGAGCCAGGAGCCAGAATGACTGATTTTAAAGCTTTTCTCCTGGCTTCTGACTCCTGGCTTCTGGTGGAACATAGGCTCGAACAAATCGCCATAACCCTTTTATTATCTGAAGATTAGCTAAACTCAGAAAGTTGATATAATAACAGAGGAAACCCTGTCCTCAGGGCCGGGTAAGAGAAAGTAGGCTTTGCCTAATAGCGTTCATTTTCTTTGTTTGGCCAAAGAAAACAAACCAAAAGAAAAGGCACCCAGTCACTTGTCCCGCCGTTGGCGGGATTTCCTGTGCTCCTCGGCAGAAACGGGATGCTGCAAAACTCGCCTTTCGGGCTCAAACAGTTGCATCATCTAGTCCGTCTCTGCCTGCGGTGCTCGGCGGCGTGAAATGGGGAACGACAAATCGGATAGACGATTATATTGAGTTGGTGGAACTGAACCATTTTGAGAAAGCTTTGTCCTTCCAGGGCCAACCAAAGCCGGGCTCTTTGGGCCCGGATATTTAACTAACCCGGTCGGCCGGAGTGAATTGCTCCGGCCGACTTCATCCGCATCATGCCTGCGATGGTTCTTGCACCGCAAGGGCATAAGTCCCGTTTGAACTGACAAGCTGCTCAACTTAAGCTTTTCACCCTTCGGGTATAAGTCTCGTACGAGCAGACAAGCTGCTCAACTTAAGCTTTTCACCCTTCGGGTATAAGTCTCGTACGAGCAGACAGGCTGCTCAACTCGGCTTTTCACCCTTCGGGTATAAGTCTCGTACGAGCAGACAAGCTGCTCAACTCGGCTTTTCACCCTTCGGGTATAAGTCTCGTACGAGCAGGCAAGCTGCTCAACTCGGCTTTACCTTTCTGCAGATTTTGGAGTTATGATCCACTATTTACTCTTCGGTATTGTGTTGGGCCTTTCGGCCGGATTTGCACCGGGGCCGTTGTTTGCTCTGGTTATCTCCGAGACCCTGCGGCATGGAGTCGGCTCCGGGATCAGGGTCTCTCTTGCTCCAGTGATAACCGATCTGCCGATTATCTTTGTTTCCCTGTTTGTCCTTGCCAAATTATCCGGATTCAATACCGTTCTCGGCATTGTGTCATTGCTCGGGGGGCTCTTTGTCTTTTATATGGGCTGGCAGAATATCAGGGCCGGGTCCTTTTCCCCGGACCAAGCGGAGGCTCTGCCGCAGTCACTGGCCAAAGGGGTGCTGGTCAATTTCCTGAGCCCGCATCCGTATCTTTTCTGGCTGAGTGTCGGTGCGCCGGTGGTTCTGAAAGCAGCCGGGGTGAACGGTTTCGCTCCGATCCTGTTCGTCGGTGGCTTTTATGCGATGCTGATCGGTTCCAAGGTCTTCCTGGCGGTTCTTGCCGGAAGGTCGAAGACCTTTCTGGCCGGAAGAAAATATGTTCTCACCATGCGCATACTTGGGGGGGCGCTCTGTCTGCTTTCCCTGGTTCTTGTGCGCGATGGCTTGAAGTTTCTCAGGCTTTTCTGAGCGGTTTTTGCAGGTCCCATTCCATCTCCGGTGAATGACGTCTGGATTTATCGGCCGATGAGGCATACAGTATTGGGTAAATCCCTGAGTCCGTGACGGCTTAGTGCAATCTGCCGCCTCAAATGGCTGTTATTATCTACAAAGCTATTCATAACAAAGGTGATCCTGAGATAATGCGTGAAGAGAAACGGCACAAACTGATTCTGGCAAGTACAATTGCCGCCTATTGTCTTATCGGAGTTGAGATCATCATCATGATCTCACCCTTCGCGCTTTATTTTTATTCGGTGTACGGACCGATCCTTGAATTTTTCTCCTCCTCTCCCTACCTCAGCTGGACCACCGAATTCTTCCTGCCCCACATGGTTTTCATGGATGACCCGCTGATTCTGTTTATCTCGTATTTTCAGGTACTGATGGTCATTGGCCTGCTCCTTTTCCTGCTTGCCGCGATCCCTCTGTATTATGGCCGTTTTACCGGGAAAGGCGTGGTTCAGATCAGCTTCTATTCCAAGATCAGGCATCCGCAATATCTCTTTCTCGCCGTATCAGGATTCGGTCTCATGCTTTACTGGCCGCGATTTATGATCCTCTTCATGTATGTAAACATGCTGTTCGTCTATTACCTTCTGGCCAGAAACGAAGAATGGCGAATGAAACAGGAGGCCCCGGAGAGCTATGAGAAGTATCTGCGGAATACGCCGATGTTTATCCCCGGTGAACCGGGGGCAAAAATTTACCGGGTGTTGTTCGGCTGGATCAGGCCCCGAGGGCTCGGGATTTTTGCCGCCTATCTCTTGACCATGACCCTGGCCTTGTCTCTGGCCGCCGGGATCAGGGAATATACGGTTGAACATCTGCCAATCTCAGAACAGGCCGGGATGGTGATGCTGCCGGTTTTTCCGCGTCCCGAGAAGGAGGCTCGCGAAGTTGCGGCCGCTCTTGCCGCATCTCCCGAGGTGGAAGCGCGGCGGGCGGAATTGCAGCCGAATCTGGCCTATATTTTTCCCGGTGATTATTTCCTGACCGCCATCGTCACCGATGAAGATCGGCGATTTTCCGATGATATGATTGAACGTTTTCCGGAAGTGCTTGAATGGCACGAGCATAAGTTCCGGGGGGGCTTGGGCAAATTCTTCAGGATTTTTTATAATTTTGTCAGCACACTCGGCAGCGTCCCAACCAACTACGATGTTGAAAGGATTGTTTTTGTCCGGGTAACCGATCCGCAGGGTGAGTCGGTCGAAGCTGACAATCTGTTCAAAATCGGCATGCGGCGGGAGCCGGTAATGATTGTAGATATCGATTCCGCCAGCCACGAAATGCTGTCGGTCATCACTCCCTCAGGGCAGCATAAATGGGGTTCCATGCCGATGCCGACGTTCTGAGCCCGTTTCTGAACATGCATAGCGAAACGCATTCCCCGCAGCTCGAAGTCTCACGCTGTTCGCTATCTGCTGCGGGGTTAGTGAGCGAATCTGATGTAAGTATCCTTCCATACGGAGATTCCCCGTGGCTCGAAGTCTGTCGCTTATCTGCCGCGGGGAGCTTCAATTCATATCAGGTGTTGCCCGGGTAAATTTTGCGGTATAGAATATTTGCACCCTTCGGGTACTCACTTCAGTACCCTCTTGAGGATAGGTCTCGATGTCTCGCAGGCTCGCTTTCGCTCAGCTTTATGGATGGAGTGAATATGAATAATAAGTTCGGAAACCGAATCTTTACCAGGTCCATGTCCCGCAGGGATTTTCTTTACCTGCTGTCCCTCTCTTCGGCAGCATATGCCCTGACCGGATGCGCGGTTGACCCGGTCACCGGCAGGCAGCAGCTGGTCCTGATGAGCGAGGAGGGCGAGATCTCCCTTGACCGGCAGCAATCGCCGCAGCAGTTCTCCATGGATTACGGAGTGTGCCAGGATCGCGCCTTGAACGACTACGTGGGCAGGGTCGGAAGCGTGATCGCTGCTACTTCGCATCGGCCGGGGATGCCATACAGTTTCAGGGCGGTCAATGCCGTCTATGTGAATGCCTATGCCTTTCCCGGCGGCTCGATCGCGGTAACCCGGGGGATACTTGCCGAACTTCAGGACGAGGCCGCTTTAGCGGCGCTGCTCGGTCATGAGATCGGGCATGTGAACGCCAGGCATACTGCGGAAAGGATGACCAAGGGGACCCTGGTGCAGCTGGCCCTGGCCGGGAGTTCCGGGTATATGCGAAGCGGTGAGTATGCCGGTTACGCTCCCTATCTTGACAAGATCGGCGGTCTGGGGGCTCAGGTTCTTCTCGCCAGCTACAGCCGGGTCGACGAGCGGGAAGCGGACAGCCTCGGCATGGAATATATGGTCCGGGGTGGTCATAATCCGAAAGGGATGTCCGGCCTGATGGAAGTGCTGGTCAAGAAATCGCAGCACAAGCCGAATGCCCTGGAACTGATGTTCTCGACCCACCCGATGAGCCAGGAACGATATGACACCGCCGTGAGAAGCGTGGAGTCACAGTATGCCTCGTACCGCGGTCGGGACATGTTGCGTCAGCGCTACATGGACAACACCGCCGGTATCCGGAAGATCAGGGGGGCGCTGGAGGATATGCAGAACGGTGCCGGTTTTATGGCGGCCGGGGAGATGAACAGGGCGGAATCCTCCTTCGCCGATGCCCTGAAAAAGGCCCCCGACGATTATGCGGCACTCCTGATGATGGCCAAGTGCAAGATGGCGCTGAAGAAAGATCAGGAGGCGGTGAGCTTTGCCGAACAGGCCAAGAGGGTCTATCCCACCGAGGCGCAGGCGGTGCAGGTCAGCGGGGTCGGCAAGCTCGCTTTGAACAGGTTTTCCGAAGCGTATCAGGAGTTCAGCGGCTATGACCGGATGATGCCGGGCAACCCTTCGATTGCCTTCCTGAAAGGAGTCTCCCTTGAAGGGATGCAGAAGAGGCAGGAGGCGGCTGAAGAGTATTATCGTTATCTGCAGCAGGTCCGGGAGGGTGGGGCGGCTCAGCATGCTTATCAGCGTTTACAGGATTGGGGAGTTGTAAAGTAAGGAGCCAGAAGCCAGAAGCCAGGAGCCAGAAGCCAGAAGCCAGGAGACAGAAGCCAGGAGCCAGAAGCCAGGAGCCAGGAGCCAGGAGCCAGAAGCCAGGAGCCAGAAGCCAGAAGACAGGAGGCAGGAGTCAGAAGGCGGGAACCAGGATACAGACGCGAGGAGACCGGAACCGGAAGCGGGGAGCTGGAAATAAACCTTTGACTGCCGGGTTCCGGGAGGTACGCTTTTTTTGCATTTTGCATTTTGCATTTTGCATTTTGCATTTTCCCATCACTCGCTTTCCCGCCTGTCAGTGCTTAGAGTAAATTCAACAAGGATTTCGAGTAAAACAGATAAATGACTAAAGGAGGTCCAGCATGAGCAAGACAATACGATGGGAAACAGACTTTGAAAAAGCTTTAGGCCGTGCAAAGGCGGAACACAAGTCCGTTTTTCTGGACCTGTTCAACCCCCAGTGAATTGGCTGTCAACAGATGGATGCAGTTACGTATCCAAACGAGAAATTGGCTGATTTTATCAACAACACGGTTGTTCCTCTGAAGATCCAGGTGGACAGCAAACTCGCCGGACGCTTTGAAGTGAAGTGGACACCCTCTCTCCTGATTCTGGATGGTGAAGGCAAGGAGCATTACCGGACCACGGGCTTCATGGCCGCGGAAGAGCTTATTCCGTCTATCCTGCTCGGGATCGGCAATGCCCATTTCAACAGGGATGAGTTTGCCGATGCCCTGGCCGCCTACGAGCAGGTTCTGACCAAGCATGGGGCAAGCGACGCCGCCCCTGAGGCTATGTTCCAGCGCGGGGTTGCCGGTTACAAGAGTACCCACGATCCCAAACCACTGAAAGCGGCCTATGAGCAGCTGACGAAAAAATATCCGAAAAGTGAGTGGGCGAAACGGGCGCAGCCCTACCGGTTGATCCCGTAAATTTAATCCGGTAACCGGAGGAAAAAAAGGCCGCAGAAAGTTATGTTCTGCGGCCTTTTTTTGAAAAGGAAAATGGGGGGAGGCTGTCCGTAAACTCTTATAAATCATCTGTGAGAGCTGTGGAGTTCGATAAAGCTGAGTTGAGCTGTTGAACATGCACAGCGAAACGCATTCCCCGCAGCTCGAGGTAAGCGACGGCAAGGAGACTCGGAGTGTCGCAGATAAGCGCAAGACTTCGAGCTCCACTTACCGGAGTCTCATGCTGTTCGCTATCTGCTGCTGGGTTAGTGAGCGAATCTGATGCAAGTAACTTTCCATCCGGAGATTCCCCGTGGCTCGAAGTCGCACTCCGTTTGCTATCTGCCGCGGGGAGTTCCAATGGTGATAAAACGCTGGGAATTATCCTGATGGTTGGGTAATATCCTGAGAAATCAGCCGTGTTAAAAACCATAAATCAGAGAGTTTGAGAAGAAAGGTGTATCGGCCGGAATCTTTTTGGTGTGACCTTTTTTCTGCAGACTTGTGAAGAGTCCGATGCTGAAATCGTTCCTGATCCTCGCAGCACTCCTCCTGCCGATAAACGGCATTGCGCAGGTGCTCGATTTCCAGATAGTATCCGCCGGGAAGAGCATTACTTACAGGAGCACCACCTTTCAGCGTGAACTTGAGAACCGGAATGGGTTTTCGGCAGCAGAGAAAACGGTGCTGCTGATGGAGACCCCGTCATTTCAGGACATACGATATCTCCGGCAGCAGGAAATTCTTAGATCATTCGGGACTGAGGCGGAGCACCTGCAAATCGTTTCCATCAACTCCTGCACCACGGAGGAAGATGCCGGCGGCTACCACACATCGCTGGAAGAGGCCGGAAGGCTCAATCCTCTGCAGGAGTTCAGGGCCACCTTGTTATCATTGAATGGTCTGGTCCTCTATCAAAGCCTGGGGCCTCTCAGTAAAGAGAAGATCAGGGGAATCATACAGAAGGCAAGAAACAGCAATTAAGCGTTGATCGGGGTCCGATGGCCATCCTTTCAGTTTGCCGTTTCTCAGCCGTTACGCTTCGGGGGTGCGAACTTTTCAGTATGGGCAAACTTACACTATTCACCTTAACTGCCGTTGCGATCCTGCATGTCCTGGCTTCCTGGGGGATTTCAACGCATTATGACCGTCTGGTGGATGGGCAGGTCGTTCCCGCTATTTCTGCGGCTTTAATCGAAGATGAGATAACACGAAAGGATCTTTTTGAAAAGCTCGATATATTCAATCGACAGATAAAACCGGCTTACTATCTGTCGATCGCTCTGTCTTTGCCGGCCGGGCCGATTCTTCAACCATTTTATCGGGCGTGGTTCTCGGATACTGTATTGAGCCGTGAAACAGGCCTGGAGCTGTTCAATAAGGGGGTCACTTTCTTCGCTGGAGTTCAACTGATAGTAAATGCGATATTTTTCAGCTCTTTTCTCCTGTTTCTATGGACACTCGCCGGGAAGCCGGGAAAGCGCTTCAGCAATCAGGCGGTAGAAAGCCGGAGACCCTTTTCCTGATCATCTCAACGTTTTTGATGGGGGACCTAATGAGTAGTCAAGTTTTCTTCAGACGTTTTGTCGTTATTGCAGCGCTCTTATTCTTTCTGCCGGCATATGCACAGGCAGGCGAGCCCCGGCTTCTCATCGGCCTGATTCCCGAGATGAACATTTTCAAACAGAAGCAGCGGTTCAGCCTGCTGGGTGAATATTTGTCGAAAAAGACAGGCATTCCGGTTGAGTTCACCATTCTGAGCCGCTATGGGAATATTATCGAGAGCTTCACCGAGGAGAAGATGGATGGCGCGTTCTTCGGCTCCTTCACCGGGGCACTGGCCATCCAGAAGCTCGGGGTAGTTCCGCTGGCCAGACCGGTGAACCTGGACAACACTTCCACATATCACGGGTACATTCTGGTTCGGAAAGACAGCGGGATCAAATCCGTAGCCGATATGCGGGGGAAGCGGATGGCGTTTGTGGAAAAGGCGACGACTGCGGGGTACATTTTCCCTCTGGCATTCCTTCGTGGGAACGGCATTGTCGACATCGACGGTTTCTTTGGTGAAACATTTTTTACCGGCAGTCATGACGCTGCGGTCATTGCCGTGCTCGACCGGAAAGCGGATGTCGGTGCAGCAAAAAATACAATTTACGACCGGGTGAAAAAAGAAAACCCCCGTCTCGATCTCGAACTCGAAATCATCGCCCGGTCGCCAACCGTGCCCTCGAACGGGCTGTGTGTCAGAAGCACCCTGGATGCCGGTCTGCAGAAAAAACTCAAAGAGGCGCTTCTTGAGCTTGGACAGGCCCCTGAAGACCAGGCCGTTCTTGTAAAGTTCGGGGCGTTGAGATTCATCGAAACAACGACCGAGGATTACCGGCCGGTCTTTGAGATGGCCTCTAAAGCGGGGATTGATATCAAGAATTACAGCTATCGAAACGAATAGGTCACAGGGTAAGGGGCTTGCCGGATGAAGCGTAAAATCATCATCTCTCTGCTGATGCTTCTGTTGTTGTCTGCCACCGGGGTATCACTGGCGACATACTTCATGTCGCACACCACCTCGACCCTGGGCAAGCTTGTGGCGCTGCACCAGATTGAAGATCTCCGGCAGCATCTTATCATTTCGATTCAGACCGTCCAGTCGGATCTCTACACCGTAAACACCTTGCTCGGCAATAAGGTTGATGCCATTGCCGATCATGTGACCAGACTGGAAACTTCCGCCAACGCCTGCACAGGTTGTCACCATGAACTCGGGATCACTCTGGACATTCGGAACATCATTGACCTGATCGCGGAATACCAGAAGGCTTTAAGCTACTATATCACCGCTTCGGCAAACAGGAAGAGAATCGAGAAACTGCAGCAGGAAGCAGCGGCAATCGGCAACGATCTGCTGCACAAAACGGAAATGATGTCCTTCCAGGCGGCAAAAAAACTCGAGGTCACGACCAACAGGGCGCTGGAAAGGATTGATCAGGCACGGATCATTCTGTTTTCAACCATTTGGATTACATTTATTTTCGCGATCCTGATCGCGATCCATCTGATACGTTCCATCACCGGCCCGGTCAGGCAACTGGTTCTGGCAACCCGTGCCATCACCCATGGTGATCTGGATTACAAGCTGACCATAAAAGACCAGAGCGAGTTCGGGGAACTTGCCGATCATTTCAACGAGATGAGCGCCACCCTCAGGGACAATTATGAAAAGCTGGTTCAGGAGGTGGCCGAACGGAAGCAGGTTGAAGAAGCCCTTCGGGAAAGCGAAGAGCGATATGCCCTCGCGGCGCGGGGTGCCAATGACGGTCTGTGGGATATGGATCTTCGTGATGACACCGTGTATTACTCAAATCGGTGGAAATCGATGCTCGGTTATGATGAGGGCGAGATCGGGACCTCTCTGGAGGAGTGGCTCGGCAGGGTGGATCCGGCGGACCGGGAAATGGTCAGGACACAGCTTGCCGCGCATCTGGAAGGCGCCATCCCGCACTTTGAATGTGAGTACCGCATTCAAAGCAAGGACAACGATTCCCTCTGGATGCTTGCCCGAGGTCTGGCGGTGCGGGACTCACACGGCAAGGCCTATCGCATAGCAGGTTCACAGGCAGACATTACCTCGCGAAAAAAGGCCGAGGGGCTGATGGCGCACAGTGCCTTTCATGATCATCTTACCGGGTTGCCCAACCGGGCTCTTTTTATGGATCGCCTTGGCCACCTGCTTGAAAGTTCCAGACGTGGCAATTCCAATTCCTATGCCGTTCTCTTCACCGATATCGACCGCTTCAAAATCATCAACGACAGTCTGGGCCATGATTTTGGTGACAAGCTTCTCGTCGCGATGGGGCAGAGAATAAAAATCTGTCTCAGACCGTCTGATACGGTGGCCCGTCTCGGCGGCGATGAATTTGCCGTCCTTCTTGAAGATGTTGCCGACCGGATGGATATTGAGGATATCATCTGCCGGATCGAAAACGAGGTGGTCAAACCCTTCAACATTGACGGGCACGAATTGTTCACCATGCAGAGTATCGGGATCGCCACCGGAGATGATCGCTATGAATCTCCGGAAGAAATCCTCCGTGACGCGGATATTGCCATGTACCAGGCCAAAGCGATCGGCGGAGGGCGGCATGTGTATTTCGACACCAGAATGCATGCAACCATCATTGCCCGGAACCAGCTGGAACGGGAGCTGCGGAGCGCGGTCGACAACCTTGAGGATTTCGTTCTCCACTATCAGCCGATCATGAGTCCCGGGGATCGAAGTCTTGTCGGCTTCGAAGCTCTGATCAGGTGGGTGCATCCCGAACGAGGCCTTGTGTTGCCTAATGATTTTATCCCTCTCGCCGAGGAAACCGGGTTGATCATCCCCTTAAGCAGATGGGTGCTCCGGCAGGCCTGCCGGCAGCTCCGGCGTTGGGATGAAATGTACCCGAATGGCTCTCCGCTCAAAATGAGCATCAATATTTCCAGCAGGATGTTGCTGCTCGATGATTTTACCGGTGATGTTGCGGCCTGCATCCGCGATGAGGGCATTCAGGCGGAATCGCTGGTGATCGAGATCACCGAGAATGTGATCCTTGAGCACACCAATGTTGCGCTGAACTCGCTGGTGGCTCTTCAGGGGATGGGGGTAAATATCCATATTGATGATTTTGGCACCGGGTATTCCTCGCTGAGCTATCTGCACAACTTTCCGGTTCATGCCCTGAAGATCGATCGATCGTTCATTTCCAAATTGAAGGGGAAGGGTGACGACCTGGAGATTGTCAAGACCATCATCGCGCTGGCGCATAACCTGGATCTGGATGTGATCGCCGAAGGTGTTGAGGAGGAGCACCAGCTTTCGACCATTCGCGACCTGGAGTGTGCGTTCTGCCAGGGTTTTTTCTTTTCCAGGGCGATCGCAGCGGAAGAGGTCCCCACCTGGATCAAGGCCAATGGGATTAAAATTCAGGAAAATACCGATTCCTGAAGTCTGGCTGATTCTTGGTTGCGGGCGGTAATTTGGTTCTGACTCAAAAGGGGGTTTTTACCTTGGCTGCCTGTCAAATATTTCAGAAAGGGGTTCTGAAAATTTCTCGCCTTTCCCTTGATTTGCAGCAATGTAGGAATGGAGCTTGTTGCAGATGCTGATTTTTATATCCATTTCATTTTTGCCCAGGCTTCGAAGGATCCCGTATTTCCCCGGTTCAACCTTTTCCGTAACGTTTTCAGCGATTGCCCAATAGGCCCGAATCTTTTGCGGATCGATCTGTTTTGTTTCAAGGATTTCTCCATTCTCCGGGCCGAAAGTAACGGTCCCCTTCCGGTCATAAATTATGGATACTTTGCCAAGACGCCCGCCCATGTAGGACATTTTGATGTAGTCCCCCTCGCAGGCCTGACCTGATGCCGAAACACCGCATAAAGAAAAAAATATCAAACCTGCACAGATCAAGCTGAGTTGAGCAGCTCGCCTGCTCGTACCGATAAGCGAGCCTGCGAGACTTCGAGACTTATACCCGAAGGGTGAGAGCCGCGCTCTAATTCGCATAAACAGTTTCTCCTGAAAAATAACATGTTCACGACCAGAAAAGAGAGTAGCGAAAATATCAGCCGAAGGCAAGGGTGATCTCGTGAAAGGGGAGAGAGGAAAGGACTCGAATCATGTTTCCCGGTGATTGCCGGATCACGCCTCGAACCGCCCGGCGGGCGGGCAGTAGAGTGAAACAGCATCTGGGATCAGCTCCAGCCTTCGCTCGGAGCGGGCTGCGCATAAATTCGGGCGACCCGCTCCGGGTAGTTGGTGAAGACGCCGTCCACGTTGAACTGGATCATCCGTTCGATATCTTCAGGGGTGTTCACCGTATAGACGAAAACTTTCAACTGCCGGAAATGCGCTTCATCCACGATATTTCCGTCCACTCCGGTCAGCGGGAGATTTGCCGCATAGGCTCCCGGAGAGCTCATGAATTCCCGGAAATCAAAGGGTGGTTTACTGTAGAGGGCGCCAAGTTTAATTTCCGGATCGCGTTCGGCAACTTCGGTCAGCTGTTGGTGATCAAAAGCGGAGACGAGGAACATGTTCTTCTGCCAGCCGACCCTTACCATGTCGGAGATGAGGCTTGCCACGGGCGCGGCCGCTCCCGACCCTTTCAGTTCGATGTTGAGGAGCGCTCGTCCGGCAGTTGCGCTGCACACTTCCTCAAGGGTGGGGATCTGCTGGCCGCCTCCGGCGTCAAGGTGGCGCAGGTAGGAAAAGGGGTGATCGGTGATCAGGCCGGTGCCGTCGGTGGTCCGTTCGAGATGCTGATCGTGAAAGACGATGAGGTGGCCGTCGACAAAGTAGACATCGACTTCAATGGCGCGGGCGCCAAGTTCCAGGGCCTTGCGGATCGAGGCCAGGGTGTTCTCCGGGGCGTGGCCCATGGCCCCGCGATGTCCGATGCAGAGGAGTTGGGTGCTGGTCATGGGGCGCTTTATCTGTTCTCCCGGTTGGGGTTCAATGCAGTTTTTCCGACTTGCGGCTCCCGGCTTCATGCCATCAGCCGCAAGTCAGATAAATCTCGCTGGTATCTTGTGGATGTTCTCTCTTGCCAAGGGTTGGCGCCACTTTCTTAATGATCGATTCCGCTGTGGCCCGGTAGGTGGTAAGTTTCCCGCCATAGAGCGAGATGATCCGGGGGGCGCCTCGATCATCGTACTGGATCAGGGTGTCGCGTGGGCGGTCGGAGAAACTTGATTCCCAGCCGGTGAGGACCCTGAGCCCGGCGAAACTCTCCAGAACCTCGCATTTAAAGTCGGGGAAATAATGGGCGACCGCCTTCAGAAGGTAGAGGATCTCCACGTCGCTTGCCGAAACGGCGGCCGGATCACCGGTGAATATTTTTTCGGTGGTGCCGACCAGAGTGTTCCCCTGCCAGGGCATGATAAACATGGGGCGTCTATCAACAGGAGATTCCAGATAGAATATCCCGTCATGTAATTTATCGGCAAGGACGATATGGGACCCTTTCACCAGGTCGATCTTCGGAGGGGGTGGTGCTCCGGAAATGTGTGTCTGCACTTCAGCCACCCATGGGCCTCCGGCGTTGATCAGCACCCTGCAGGTGGCCTGATGTTCGGCGCCTTTTTCTGAATAGGTTACGGTGCAGGAGCGGTTTTCTGCGGTTGCTTTGATGAACCGGGCATGCTCGCGGGTTGTGGCCCCGAGTCCGGCTGCGGAACCTGCGACCGCCCTGGTCAGCAGCCGGTCATCGGTCTGGGTGTCCCAGTACTGGAAGACATGTTTCAGCCCTTCGCGATTGAGGCCGGAAAGAGTGTGCCATTCGGATTGGGGCAGATGGCGGAAATTCGCCAGTTCGTCCGCCCCGGCGAACAACCGGTACAGGCTGAGTGCGGCAAATACCTTCCAGCCCTGATGCCTGCTGCTTTTGTACACCGGGATAAAGAAGGGCAGGGGGTGAACCAGGGTGGAGGCGATCCGGCGGAGGATTTTTCTTTCGGCAAGGGATTTACGCACCAGTCCGAACTGGAAGGTTTCGAGATAGCGAAGCCCGCCGTGGATCAGCTTGCTGGAGCGGCTTGAGGTGCCGAACCCCCAGCGCTCCTGCTCCAGGAGGAGCACGCTGTATCCGGCCGCTGCCGCCGCCTGGGCACACCCTGCGCCCTGAATCCCGCCGCCGATGACGATGATCTCGAAATGTTTCATCTGTCGGTCCCGGTGAAGACTTCCTGGAGGCTTCCGGTGATATCAAGTGGCAGGCTGTCTGCACCGATCATGGTGAATGGGCCGCCCCTGAACCGGTGGGTCGAGATATCCGCTTCGATTGTTCTGCTTTTCACATCAATGATTCTGACATTCATCCGGATTTCGTTCCGGGTTTGCCAGAGAATTGGTGACAGATAGAGGATCAGGTTGGGGCCGGCCTCCATGAACTTTATAACAATCGCCTTGTCGGCTCCGGAAGAATCGGCGACGGAGAGGATTTCGGTGTCTGTTGCCAGAAGTGCGCTGCGGCCGTTGATTTGCCGGATAAGGTTTTGTGCCCGGTAGCAACCGGTTCCGGCAAAGAATCTTTCAAGGGCGGTCGAGAGCATCTCTTCCCGTATTTGTGGTTCTTTCTGGTCTTGCCGCCAGACGGTATTCCAGAAAACAGCCGCATTTATTTGAGAAGTCTTTTCCTCGCAGAGCGGCGGCTGGAGGCCGACGGAGTGGTGGGTGGTGCGGATTGTGCTGCACCCGGAGGTGAGCAGAGTCAGGATTGATAAAAAGGCAAAGATTTTCATGCGCTGGTTCCCGTGATCAGGTGAACGGATTCTACAGTTTCTACAGTTGCCTCACTTTATAGTGTGCCTTCTTCAGTAGAGTAATGATCCCTTTGTCGCCGACCAGGTGACCTGCGCCGACCACCACGAAATATGTCTGGTCGGTTTTTAGAAAATCTTGGATCCTGTCGGTCATTCTGGTGTTCCGGGCAAAAAACAGCTTGTCGAGGATCATGGTGAATTCGGGATTTTTCTCATAGGGTCCGAGAATGGCCTCGTTCATTCCAGCTGCGTCCCCTGACGACCATAACATTATGATATTGTTAAATAATTTTTCTATGATGTCCAAGTCCTGCAGGGTGAACTTCAGGTAGAGGTTTTCGTCGGGCATGTTCAGCAGCATGTCCAGTTGCTCTTCCATGGTTTCCAGTTCAAGAATGTTTTTTTTCTCCCGGGCTGCTTTGAGTGAGAAATACTTGTCAATCCCATACTCCGGACGATATCCGAGTTTCATGATCTGCATCGTGACAAGGGTCATCGCCAGCAGCCCGGGCCGCATCCTTTCCAGCTTTTCCAGAGGGATCCTGTTTTTTTCGAGGTGGGCGACAAGCATCCGGAATACCTCGGGGGAGAGGTCGTCCCGGATGGTTCTGCCGGAGGAATACATCCCTTTCTCCACCAGCAACTGCTGCATTTTCTGCTGGTCCAGGGTGACCGGGTTCACTTCCACGACCAGATTGGCCGAGCGCTCAAAGCCATCCTCAATCGCACCCGCCAGGGGAAACATCTCCGGCTTGGCAAAATGGATGGAGCCATGAACAAAGACCGTGGCGGTTTCGGATTGCACCTCCCAGACGAATGACTTGTTCGCGGCTCCGGCGGACGAAGTGCAGGCCAGAATCAGCAACAGGGAAAGAAGGTATTTGATGGCGTTGCCGGGCTGTTTCATTGCGGGATGTCCGGAGAATGGTCTATCAGTTCATCGACCTTAAGCAGCTGGACCAGGCCATTGGTTTTGCCGCGTCTGCCGATTCCGGCGATACAGGCATTGCTCTTTGTTGAAAAAGTTTCCGGCATCTCGTCAATCGTTGAGACCGCAATCTTCTCCACGGATTCCACCGAATCAACACTCACGGCGATCGCTTTTTCCCGCCAGTCAAGGACCAGGGCTATTTCGCGGTTCGACGCCTTAAGAAGAGTCCGGGCCTCGGCAAAAAGCCGGATCATTTCGGCAAGTTCTGTGTTTCTGGTCCGGTTGATCAGGTCATAGGCGGGGTCGAAATTTCCTTTCCCTTCGAATTCCTTGACCTTTGCGGCAACCTTATGAATTTTCTGATGCGGGGTGTCGAATTTTTTCAGACAACTCTCCAGCAGGCGGTTGTCGGTGGTGAATGTGTCGTACCACTTGCCGAAGGCGCAGAGATGGTGATCGGTGGCCAGCTTGAATTCGCGCCGTTCCCGTACCGAGGCTTCCAGCTCCATAAGCCAGTTGATATGGTCCTGCTCGCGCTGTATCAGCAGCTGGGTCAGCTCCTCGGTTTCCCTGGTTCGTGAACGCATGCCGAGTTTCATCCGCAGATCCATCACCGGCATTACCCGCCCCCTAAGATTGATCACCCCCCGGATATATTCCGGGGTCTGCGGAACCTGAATCACCTTCGGCATCGCAACCATTTCCCGGACATAGTCGGCCGAGACCGCAAACTGTTCATCCAGCAGATGGAAGATGACCCAGGGTAAATCAGATGAGAAATCCTTCATGGCAAGCCCCCTTTGGTGTGCCTGGTGTTCTTTTTTACCCATGCGGGTATAAGTTTTGGACGAGCAGGCAAGCTGCTCAACTGAAGCTTTGACAACGGGAATTTCGAAGCTCAGCGATATTGTATCAGAACCCGGAATCAACATGCAAAGCGAAACCCGTCAATCGGTGCGGAGTGGCTCGCAAATTCGACCGAAAGCAACTTTTCAGCGGAGGCTCCCCGTGCCTAAATCTATTTTACCGGTGAAGGCAAAGGAAAAGGCGATACCGGAAAAGGATGTCCCCGGGATTTTTGGCGGGACAGTACGAGGAAGTCCTTTTGTACGTAATGATCTCCGGGAATCAGAGTAGATATGGGAGGAACATTTTGGTCTGCTTGATATACTTTTGATACCTGGACCCGAAAAATGAGATGTTCTCCCGTTCTTCCGTTTTTGCCGTGGCCAGCAGAAAAGCGGTGGTGATTGTAACGGCAAGAAATCCGGGGATGGTGATGTTTTTAAGAAAGGCACCCCAGGCAAGGAGCAGCAGGGAGCTGTACATAGGGTGGCGGATATGCTTGTAGAGACCATCCGCAACAAGGTTGACCGTGTTTTCGAAGCGAAGATTTTCGGAGTTTGCTTTCCGGTGTCCGGAACCACCCGATTTTCTGAGAACCAGAAACCCCTGCAAAACGAACAGGATAGAGGTGAAGAGAAAAGTCCATGAAAGCAGCTGGAGCGGGGAAAAAGGACTTGTAAACCAGAACGGGTAGTTCATCAGGACAAGAATCAGGGTTCCTTCAAAGACGAAAAAACGGTAGAAACCGTGGTGTTTCGGGTTGTGTAAGGAGCGCCACGAGAAAACAACGAAAAACAGGGTGCATAGAACAAAAATTATGGTGCGGTCCACAGAAAACAATCCAAAATCCAAAATACTCCCCCCTAAAACAATTTCATGAATTTAAGTCAAAGCTGTGCGGATGATATTTCCCCCGTTTGTATTACCGGATATACAATAAGCCAGATGAGAAATGCAATCAAGAGAGGGGGGATTTGCCGGCAAAATAGATCCACGCGATTTGTGTATACGGCTCAGCGGCGAGAGGGGATGCAATTTACAGCGGGGAGTCCTCTGTCACCCGCCGAATGCCATGCACTTCACCTCTGAAAAAGGGGCTGTCGATAGTGCTGATGGAAAAAAGCAGGGAGGATTGTTCGGTGGTTTGCACCGCCGCCTTCCTCCCGGACAGCGAGACTGCCGCCAGATCGAAATTGCTTCCTGATGCGGAGATGGCGACCTCGGCATTTATGGAGAGAGCGGTGGCGATTATTTTGGAATGGTCTGCATAGAGTCCGACCTCTTTCCCATAAATCCGGCTGTTTTCAATCTCGATACTGGATCCGAAGACATGCACATATCCGGCGGTGACGTCTTGAAGCGTAACATTCGTGCATCTTCTGATCTCAATGCTTTCGTAATTTCCGGTAAAAGTGACACCGGACTGATTGTTGCAACTCGCCGATCTTCCTGATAAGACAACTGGATCCGAGGGGGTTTCCCCAGCTACATAGAGTAGGGCGCGACGGGTCGCGGCATGAAAGATCTCCGCCTGTTCACGCATTGGAGTGTGACCGGCGTTTTCGATGATTTCCAGTTTGGCTCCAGGTATTTTTGCCGCCAGGGCAATACCTGTGCGTAATGGCGTCATTTCATCCTCTGCGCCCCATATAATACCGGTCTGGGCTCTGATTCTGCCGAGAAGCGGTGAAAAGTCCTCTTCGGCCGCAGCCATGGAGGCGATGGTCTTCGGTTTTCCTCCGAGGACGGTATTGCGCAGAGACTCGCTGTTAAGAATTGAGTCGATATCCTCGCCGGACCTTTCCCGCTCAAATCTTTCAACAGTGGTTCCGGTCAGGTGGTTTAAAATGGTCATTGGTTTCTGCAGGGGAATCGCCAGAATTTTTGGTAAGGTTTTCGGGGGTTCGATTTGCAGGAAGTTTTTTGAAAAGGCCGCACGGTGGAGCACTCCTGCCGCATCAACAAGAATGAGGCGGGCAACCTGCTCAGGGTGGGTCGCTGCAAAATGCAGGGCGAGAACGCCGCCCATCGAATGGCCGAGGAGCACCACCGGCCCGTCTGCGTATTCTGTTACAACCCATCTTAGAAAAGAGGAATACGCGGCTGGAGAATAAAGAAGATTCTGTTTTGCCGAGCGGCCGAATCCCGGCAGATCAAAGGTGAGAAGATGGTATTCCGCTCTGTACTCCCTGAGAAAAGGTTCAAAGAT